>DATBGU010000148.1:0-13305 GCA_036557825.1 Gemmataceae bacterium | reverse complement strand
TGTTCGTCGCCCAGCGTGCCGAGTCCGCCCGGCTTCACGCTCAGGGCGTTGACCAGGCCGATGAAATGGACGCCGCGAAAGTCGAAGCTGTACCAGCCGTCGCCGCGCGTGCCTTTGCCGTGCCGTTCGAGATAGCGTTTTCGGCCGTCGTCGCCGATCAGGTCGTGTTCGCCGGGCACGCACAGGACGTTGCCGCCGCGAACGCCCTTGAGGACTTCGCCCACCGTGTCGAACTCGGCCGGCAGCGACAAATGCGTCAGGTCGCCGGTGTGCAGCACGAACGAGGGCGCGTCCTTCAGGGCGTTGATCTTGTCGATGGCCCGTTTGAGGGTGGCGGTCACGTCCGTATTGGGCGGCTTTTTGAAGCCGATGTGGCTGTCGCTGATCTGCGCGAAGCTGAAATCGCTTTTGGCCGCCGCGTCTTGTCCGAAGGCGCGCGACGACAGCACGCCGCCGCTGACGCTCCAAACCAACCCGGTGCCGATCCAGGCCATGCACTCCAGGAAGCCGCGGCGATCGACGCCGTCTTCGGAACTCAAACGATTGAACATGAAAGAATCTCCTTGTGTAAAAGGGGATAGGAACGTCCGCTGTTCCCGCCCGCACCTTCCTCTACTCGCGTCGGCGCGGGACTATTCCCGCGCGGGGCAATTTTCCGTGTTCGGGAATAAAATGGTGGCGAACGCGGTATCGAGAGAGGGGTGATGGTCCTGAGCGGGAGGAGACCTGTTGGCAAACGACCGCCGTGCCCGGTTCGAGCAAGTGGCGATGCCGCACCTGTCCGCCGCGTACAATCTGGCGCGTTGGCTGACGCGCAACGATCACGACGCGGAGGATCTGGTGCAGGAGGCATACCTGCGCGCCTACAAGTTCTTCGACGCCTTCCACGGCGGCGACGGCCGGCCCTGGCTGCTCGCGGTCGTCCGCAACACCTGTTACACCTGGCTCAAGCAACACCGCGGCCGCGAACTGACCGCGTCGTTCGACGAGGCAATCCACGGCTCCGGCAGCGACGCCCTCAACCCCGAAAAACTGCTGCTGCAAAAGACGACGCGGCAGATGTTGCACGAAGCGCTTGAGGAACTGCCGATCGTGTTCCGCGAGGTGGTCGTCCTCCGGGATTTGCAGGGCTTTTCGTACAAGGAGATCGCCTCGATCGTGGACGTGCCGCTGGGCACTGTGATGTCGCGGCTGACGCGCGGACGCAGCAGGCTTCAGCAATGTCTCGGTCCCCGGCTGAGCGAGGAGCTGCGCGGTGAACTGTGAAGATCTGCAAATCGTGCTGCACGCCTACGTCGATGGCGAACTGGACCTGGTCCGCCATCTCGACGCCGAGCAGCACCTCGCGCACTGTGCGAGCTGCGCCCGCACCTGCAAGCAGCTGCAAGCGTTGCAGGCGGGCCTGCGGAGCAGCGTCGCCGAGTTCGTCCCGCCCGCCGACCTGCGCCGCCGCATCGAGCGCTCGATGCTGGCCATTGAGGAACCGCCGCCGGCGCAGCGCCGGTGGCAGGGCTGGCTCGCTCTCGCGGCCGCGGCGCTGGTCGTGTTCGGCATCTGGGCATTGCTGCGAATGTGGCCCACCGAGAACGATCGGCTGGCACGCGCCGTAGTGGCCGGCCACGTGCGCTCGCTGATGATCGAAGGGCACCTGTACGACGTGAAGTCGTCCGACCGCCACACCGTCAAACCGTGGTTTCACGGCAAGATCGATTTCGCTCCCGATGTGTACGACTTCGCCGAGGAAGGCTTCATCCTCGGCGGCGGCCGGCTCGACTATCTCGACGGCCACACGGCGGCTGCGTTGATCTATCATCGCCGCAAACACGCCATCAATCTTTTCATCTGGCCCGCGCCGCGGACGGCGGACGAGGCGCCGCGCGGACTGACGCGCCAGGGTTACAATCTGCTGCACTGGTCGCGCGGCGGCCTGACGTATTGGGCCGTCTCCGATCTCAACGCCGCCGAGCTGCGCACCTTCGCCGATCTGTTCGCGCGGCAAACACCGCCGGCAACGCCGTGATACTGCTTTGTTGGCGTGCAGAGCGCGTCAGCGACGCTTGATCACCTTGCCGCCCGGCATCCTCCGCCAGACGAACCCCATGTAACGGCTATCCTTATCGGCGGCGATCACTTTCAGCAGCGCGTAGAACTTATTCCCCTCCTCGTCGCGCACGCGCTCCAGATAGACGTGCTCTTTCACCACTTTGCACCGATCCGGCACCCAGAAACGATCGCTGTCGGGATCGACTTTTTGGGGATCGGGATCGTTTGTGAAATCGACCGCCCCCAGATCGACGACCAGATTGCGCTGATCGGTGGTCATGTTGATGTCGAAGGTATTGTCCCCTGGGCCATTGTCGAACAGAAGCTGAACGTGATTGTGATGTTTACGGTCGTCCGCCGTCTCATCGATGAAGCTGTAAGCCGACTTGAGATAACCGCCCCCCGCCAGGCGGCGCGAGTGAAGAAGCACCAGCGGATACTTGGCGGTGAGACGTTTCAGGCCAGCATCCTTGTCGATCTTCGCTTTCACGTCCTTTTCCCATCGCTCAAGGAGGCCATCAATCATCGCCCGCCACTCGCTTTCGATGCGGGCGCGATTTTGTCGGTCGTAGTTATAGTTGTAGACCGCCCGCGAATACGCCCCGGCGGCCCCTTCGTGATCTTCACAGCCTCGACAGGCGCGGGCCAGGCGCCTATACATTTCGGCGAGCTTCGGCTGATCGCTCATTCCCGGCTCCGCGCGAGGGATGGTAGGATCCGTCCGAAATAACTCGATGGCCTGGAGGAGCGTTGTCCTCGCCTTACGGTAATCTTTCTTGTCGAGCAGCTGCACGCCTTCCTTGAATTGCTTTTCGTAAGGCGGTTCGAGCAATCGATCGACGAGTTCGGCGGCGCGGCGGCGAATTTCCTTATCCGCGTTGTTGGCGGCGGCGTCCCGCAACGCTTCCAGGGCCGGTTTGCCCAGACGGCGCAGTTCCTTCATCGCTTCCTGACGGTCGGCGAAACTGTCGCTGCCCAACCGCCGAATGAGACGCTCGATTTCGGCCCGATCGATCGACTTGTTGTCGGCCGGTTTCGGTTGCGCAGCGGAGACGGCGCAAACGGCCACAAGAAGCAGCAACAGTACAAGCCATCGATATGTTCGCGTCACGGACATGATGTGTTCCTCGCTGAAGTGGGCGGATGCCAGGCAACTCCTCAACATGAGGCGAATCCAAGTCCGCGTCAAGAGAGGAGCCGGCCGACGTTCGGCTTTGTCGTGGCGAACATACGGGCGAACAGTTACCCTAAGGGCGGTGTCGAGTCGCTATTGGAGGAACAACCATGATCTCCGATCCGCGCTTCGCCCTCCTCGAAGGCGACATCACGCGGCAGCGCGTCGATGCCGTCGTCAACGCGGCCAACAATTCGCTGCTGGGCGGCGGCGGCGTCGATGGCGCCATCCACCGCGCCGCCGGGCCGGGCTTGCTCAAGGAGTGCCGCACGCTCAACGGCTGTCCGACCGGCGCGGCCAAGATCACCGGCGGTCATCGGCTGCCGGCCAAGCACGTCATCCACACCGTCGGCCCCGTCTGGGTCGATGGCCATTTCGGCGAGGAGGAACTGCTGGCCCAGTGCTACCTGAACTGTTTCCGTCTGCTGGAGGATCACGGCCTGCGCTCGATCGCCTTCCCCGCGATCAGTTGCGGCGCTTACGGCTTTCCGCTCGACCGCGCCGCCGCCATCGCCCTGGAGGAAATCAAGCGCTTTCTGGAGGGCAACAACGAAGTGGAGCGCGTCGTCGTCGTCTGCTATACCCAGGAGGTACACGAGGCGTATCAAGCGCTGCTGCACGGTTAGCCGCGACGCGCAGCGGAGCGCGAACGGCCGCGCTCGATGGTTCCGTTGCACTTTGCTTTCACAGCGACACTGGACCACGGAGGGCCGAACCTATGATCGATACAACGCACCTCGCCTCGGCGCGGAGGCGAACACTCGTGCTGATGCTGGCCCTGACGCTGGGCACGGCGGTGGTGGAGGGCGAATTCGTCCTGGCCGAACCTCCTGCCGACGAGCCGCTGCCGGACGGGGCCATCGCTCGCCTCGGCACCCGCAAGTTTCGCCACGGCGGGAGGGTCTGTTCCCTTGCCTTCGCGCCCGACGGCAAAACGCTGGCTTCCGGCGGCGCCGATGCGGTCGTCCGTTTCTGGGACGTGAAGACCGGCCGGCAAGTTCGTGTCTCGTCAGCCTTCTACAGCCATATCGAAACACTGTCTTTCAGTCCCGACGGCGGCACCCTGGCGATGACGGATAGTCACCCGTATGGGAGGACGTTCCTGCTCGATGCGGCCACCGGCAAGACACGCCGATACATGGAGAATCGACCGCTCCCGTTGTCCAGCACGGGGATCTTGGCGGCCGCTTTTGCTCCCGACGGCAAGGCCCTGGCCGCCACGATCCCTTCGGGCAAAGTCGCCCTGTACGACGCCACCACCCTGAAGCAAACGGCCGTGCTGGGCAAGCACGACCACTACAATGTTCCGCGCCTCGCCTTCAGTCCCGATGGCCGCATTCTGGCTTCTTCCGGGCAAGATGTCACGATCCGCCTCTGGGATGTCGTGAAGCGGAAAGTGTTCTTCGTCCTGCGCTCGGAAGACACGACGGCGTTCCCCATCATCTTCTCGCGCGACGGCAAATGGCTTATCTCCGGCGGAGGAATCCAGGAGAAGCCCAACGACCACTCTTCGCCCTGGAAACATCCGACGATTCGCATCTGGGACACGACGACGGGTCAGCAAATTAAAATGTTGAGAGATGAAAATACGCATGGCTGCATCAATTCGTTGGCGCTGGCGCCCGACGGCCGAACGCTGGTTGCGAGTTGTAAGGGTTTGCTGTGTTTGTGGGATGTGAAGGAGGGGAAACGGTTACGTTCGCTTCCGGGACCGCACGGCCATCGCGGGCCTATTTGCAAGCTTCAGTTTTCGCCGGATGGCAAGCTGCTGGCGGGCGGCGTCGGCAACATCGTCGCCTTATGGGACATGACTTCTGGCCGGCTGCTCAATCTCGATCCGAACGAATCGGTAAGCAACATCAATTCCGTGGCGGTCTCCGGCGATGGCCGCTTGCTTGCTGCCGGCGAGGCTGGCCTGGCCTTGTGGGATCTCCGCACGCGCCGCTTCGTCCGTCGCTTCGGAGACGATAAGTACGAGGTGTCAAAGGTCGTCTTCTCTCCCGATGACAAAATGTTGGCCAGTTGCTCGCAGTTCGACCGCCTCCGTCTCTGGGACGTGGCCAGCGGGCGCCCGCGCCATCCGTTCGCCGCTAATCCATCCAAGGATTCCCGGTCAACGAATCTGGCCTTTTCACCGAACGGCAAGCTCATCGCCGCGGCCTACTTTTCCACCAAGCAGGGAGGTGGACCGCGCGGCATCCGGTTGCTGGACGCCGCCACTGGTGAAGAACGGCAGAATTTGACCATCCGCGCGACCATCCACGGATGGTTCCTCGGCATCGGCTTTTCGCCGGACGGACGTCGCCTCAGCGGCACGACCATCAACGGCGAAACGTACAGTTGGCGGAAAGAGGGGGACCAGTTCGTCCAGCAAGGGCAAACCTTTCAAGTGCCATTTAGTTATCCCGTGGCCTATTCTCCCGATGGGTTCCTGACCGAGGAGAATCGCCCCTCCAAGTCTATTTCCTTCCGAGATCTGGATACGGGCAAATCGAAACGTGATCTGTCGCGGTTGCTGCCCATTGGGCGAACGCTGGCGTTTTCGCGCGACGGCCGCTATCTTGCCTCGGGGCCGTATGTCGTACGCGGCGGCGACGGCACTGAACTTCAGGACGAAACGCTCCGCGTCTGCGAGATGGCCAGCGGTCAAATCGTGCTGCGCTGGCGTCCGCCGCCGCACACCGACATCAATGCGCTGACGTTCACTCCGGACGGACGTACGCTTATCGCCGGCATGGGCGACACCACCATCCTTCTGTGGGACGTTTTTTCGGCGTCACGATCAGCGGCGGACAAACTGCCGGAGGTGTGGAACGCACTCGCCAGCGGCAACGCTCCGCGAGCGCATCGCGCCGTTGCGTCCCTGCTCGCGGCCGGCGATGAGGGCGTGTCCTTTCTGACGCGCCGATTGCAACCGATTGTGCCGCCGGACTCGAAGGAATTGGCGCGCTGGATCGCCGACCTCGACAGCGATGAGTTCGCCGTCCGCGAGAGGGCCAGCCGCGCGTTGGCGAAAGCTGGTGAGACAGTCCGTCCCGCGCTCGTCCGCGCGAGGGCGGGATCGCCGTCGCTGGAACTTCGGCGACGCCTCGATCTGCTGCTTGAAGGGACGGAGAATCGTGCGCCCTCCGTCGAGGAACTCCGTGTTATGCGGGCCGTCGCCGCCCTGGAATATCTGGGCACGCCGGCGGCGCGGCGACTGCTGCAACGGCTGGGCGAAGGAGCGCCCGAAGCACGGCTGACCCGCGAGGCACGCGCCGCCTCTCGCCGCCTTGCCAAACGCGATCGACCCACAACGGACCGATAAATCCGTGGAGCGCGGCGGCGTCGTCGGGTATACCGATGAGGGACACGAGGCGAACCGAACACGCAACGATCCTCATGCGGGAGATTCTCATGCGCATCGCATCCCTGATGTTGCTACTGACCGCGAGTTTGTCGGCGGCGGGCGAGCCGAAAGCGGGCGAGTGGAAGGCCGGGCTTGCCGTGCAGGTCATCACGCCGGTTGAGCCGATGTGGATGGCCGGTTACGGCGCCCGCAACAAGCCCGCCGAGGGCAAACTGACCGAACTCTACGTCAAGGCGCTGGCCCTCGAAGATCCGCACGGCGAACGGCTCGTGCTGCTGACCAGCGATCTCGTCGGCATTCCGCGCTCGCTGTCCGAACCCGTCGCCGAGGAGGTCCGCAAACGCAAGAGACTGCCGCGCGAACGTCTGATGTTCACCGTGTCGCACACGCACTGCGGACCCGTCCTCGACGACCGGCTGCGCACCATGTACGACATGCCGCCGGACGAGGCCAAGAAGATCGAACCGTACACGGATAAGGTCAAGGGCTGGATGATCGACGTCATCGTTCGCGCCCTCGACGATCTGAAACCGGCGCGGCTGTCTTACGGCAAAAGCACGGCGCGTTTCGCCGTCAATCGCCGCAAACCGACGCCGAAGGGCATCGAGAACGCGGCCAACCCGGAGGGGCCGGTCGATCATGACGTGCCGATGCTGCGCGTGACGACGCCAGACGGCAAGCTCCGCGCCGTCGCCTTCGGCTACGCCTGCCACAACACGACGTTGCAGTTCTATCAGTGGTGCGGCGATTACGCCGGCTTCGCGCAGAAGTATCTGGAGGAGAAACACCCCGGCGTCGTGGCGCTGTTCTGGATGGGCTGCGGCGGCGACGCCAATCCGCTGCCGCGCAGCAAGGTCGAGCTGTGCAAGAAATACGGCCGCGAACTCGCCGACGCCGTCGAGGGCACTCTGAGCGATCGTCTGACGCCGATCACCGGCGGCAGCGCCGCGAAGTACGCGACGATCGCGCTGCCGTTCGACAAGCTGCCCGGCCGCGACAAATGGGAGGCCGACCGCCGCAGTAAACAGCACGGCGTGCGCAACCGCGCCGAGCGCTTTCTGAAGCTGCTCGACGGCGGCGGCAAAATCGACGGTAACTATCGCCATTATCCGGTTCAGGTGTGGCGCCTGGGCGATCTGACGTGGGTGGCGCTGGGCGGCGAGGTGGTGGTCGATTACGATCTTCGTCTTAAGCGCGAACTGGGCCGCGATGCTCCGTTGTGGATTTCCGGCTACGCCAACGACGTGATGGCGTACATTCCCTCCGAACGAGTGCTGAAAGAAGGCGGCTACGAGGGCGATACGTCCATGATTGCCTATGGCATGCCGGCGAAGTGGGGGGCGGGCATCGAAGAGAAGATCATCGCCAAGGCGCATGAACTGGTGAAGGAAGTCCGTGCCGC
This sequence comes from Gemmataceae bacterium, assembly GCA_036557825.1. Classification (GTDB taxonomy): domain Bacteria; phylum Planctomycetota; class Planctomycetia; order Gemmatales; family Gemmataceae; genus JAJPHU01. Next base: position 5,337 of record DATBGU010000148.1, on the reverse strand, counting down.
CCCGATCAAGCGGCCGTGATTCTGCCGCGATTTCCCAACGAGAACAAGGCATCAAGTGAAGCCCATGACCGAGCAATCGCACCCGAAGAATAACAGCGGCGGAGCAAGTTCCTCCCTCGCCCTTCGGGACCGTTTTCTGGGATGTCTCCTGGGTTGTGCGGTCGGCGATGCGCTGGGTGCCCCTTACGAGGGCCTTTGGCCCCATTCGATTCCCGATGAAGATACGTTGATGAGGCAGTTCGACGAATTCGAGGGCTATCCACGCGGGCAGTTCACCGACGATACGCAACTCACCCTGGCCACGATCGACTCTATCCTCAAGGTTGGCGATGTTTCACCGGCGCATGTCGCACGTTCGATTGCCTCGTTGTGGAAAAAGCAAGCGGTCATCGGCCCCGGAGGAGCTTGCTCCTACGCCGCCACGACTTTCCTGCGAACGGGAGATTGGACTCGGTGTGGGGCTGCCGAGGGCCAGGCGGGAAATGGAACAGCCATGCGCACCGCCGCGCTCGGGCTGTTCTTCCTGCACGAACCGGAGCGGCTACCGGGCACCGTGGCGGACATATCACGCATTACCCATCACGATCCGCGCAGCATCGCGGGAGGAGTGGCGGTTGCCAAGGCCGCGCAGTTGTTGGCGACCGAACCGATTATTGATCCACACCCTTTCTGCCAGGCCATCGCCGAGACGATCGCTCCTTAACGCTCCGGCATTCGCCGCAATGGTGTTGCGGCTCCCGGAACTGATCCAGGAACCTCCGGACGTTGCGGTTCGAATCCTCGCCTGGTCGGGGATGGACCGGCCCGAATTCGAGGCGCCCATCATCACGCCGTTCGTCATCCCCACCGTCCTCGCCGCCCTCTGGAGTTTACTTCGCCATCCCGACTCCTGGAACCGTGCCGTCGCGTGCGCTATCCGCCTGGGCGGTGATGTCGATACACTTGGGGCGATAGTCGGTGCCTTATCGGGAATCCAACAGGGAGAGGCCGCGATTCCCCAGCATCTCAGAGAAACCGTTCAGCAGTCCCAGCGGTTACGGAAGTTGGCTCTGCGCTATTACTCTTTGGTGGCAAAACTCCCGACTGGATGAAGTCGCGCCAGGACTTCTTTCTTACTCGGCGGGATGGACGACGACACATCGTAAACGGTCGGCGAAGGGACCGTTCCGGCCTGGCGCGAGCGAGGACAGCAAGAACGCGAACATCGCCACACCGACTCGACGAAACGAGGTCATGAGCGGACCTCCAAACGAAGGGATTGGGATACAACGGCCGCTGTTCTCTGTGGCACGAATCATTAAAATAAGCGTCGTCGGCTTGCGAATAGCGAGGTCGGCATCCCCGCGATCAAAGAAAGGAACGCCCACCCAAAACACAGAGGGAACGTCGATGGGTTCCACATCTCGCCGGATCATTGGGCGGTGCCGCCGAACGCGGGACGCTTTCACGCTCGTCGAGCTACTGGTGGTCATCGCCATCGTCGCCGTGCTGATTGGCCTTCTGCTGCCGGCCGTGCAGAAAGTGCGCGAAGCGGCGAGTCAGGCCAGCTGTCGAAACAATCTCCACCAGATCGGCCTGGCGCTGCACAACTACCACGACGGCCAGGGTTCCTTTCCGTGCGGCTATCGCTGTCCGCTGCCGCAGGCCAATCCCGATTTCACGTCGCCGGGATGGGGCTGGGCCGCTCTGCTCCTGCCCTTTCTCGAGCAAGGCAATTTGGCCGCACAAATCAATTTCGCCCTCCCCATCGAAGATCCCAGCAACCGCGCCGCCCGCACGATGATACTGAAACTGTATGTCTGCCCCTCTGATCGCTCCACCGGCCTGTTCACGGTTTATGACAAGAGCAAGGCGCCGTTGGTCCAGGCGGCCACGAACAGCTACGCCGCCTGCCACGGCACCGGCGACGATCTGGACGAAGAACTCGATGATTTCAACGGCATGTTTTCCCGCAACAGCCGCGTCCGCTTCGCCGACGTGATGGACGGCGCCAGCAACACCATTGCCATCGGCGAGCGCGGCTCCTTCTTCACGCAAACGCCGTGGGCCGGCGCGGTGAGTTTCGGCACCACGCGGATCACGCCCGGCGCACCGACCTATAACCTCACCGCTATCGAGGATGCCCCGACGCAAACGCTCGCCCATATCGACATAGAAACGATCAACGACCCCAGGGCCGACTCCGAAGATTTTTTCACGCCGCACACCGGCGTCGGCAACTTCCTGTTCGTCGATGGTTCCGTGCGGTCGTTGAGTACGTCCCTGAGCCTCAGCGTTCTGCAAGCGATTGCGACACGTAACGGCGGCGAGGTCGTCAATGCCGATCAGCTGTGACAGCAAGAGCGCCCTTCGGCCCGGCACGCGAGCTGTTCGGCTCTTGCTCGCCGCGCTGTTAGGGCTGCTGCCGGCCTGCCGCGCCGCCAAGCCGCCGGATTACCAGGACGAAACCGGCGTGCATTTCGCGCCGCCGCCGGGCTGGGTGGAGCGCGCTCGTCCCGCCCTGCTGCCGGGGTCCAACCGGCCAGCACGCCGCGCGGCCAACGTGCCTTTGCCTCCACTCGATGCCGCCCACCACGAGCGCTTGCTGGTGCGCTACGATCGCCTCAGCGCGGGAGATCACGCCTGGATGCGTCTCACCCTCGCGACAGTTCCCGCCGCGACGGCGCTGGAGCGCTACCTGGCGACCCGCGCCCCGCGGCCGGATTGGCGACGCGAAGGTGACGTGAACACGCTGGAAATAAACGGCAACCCCGCGGCGCGGGCGGCCTGGAAGGGACGCTGGCTGAACAAGGATTATCTGTGCGAGACGGCGGCCGTGCGGCGCGGCGACGACGTGTATTTCTTCACGGCGAGCTTTCCGGCCGATGATACGACGGCCCGCGAACAGGCGCGCCAGGCGGCGACCGGAGCGGTCTTACCTTGACAGCTTCTCCGGCTCCGTCGCTTCCCCGTCAACAGGCACCTGCAAAATCCGGCACAGCGGACGGTCCGGCCAGTGGCGGCGCAAGAGCGGCAGCGACACATTGTAAACCGGGATGCCCTCGCTGGTCTTGCCCTCCGGCGTGCCGCGATGCGCGTGGCCGTGAAAGACCGCCGTCACGCCATAGCGGTGCAGCGGTTCGCCCAGACGGCCGCAACCCAAAAACGCGAATATCTCCGGCGGCTCACCCTCCACCGTCGCCTGGATCGGCGAATAGTGCAACAGAGCGATGCGCTGCGGCATCCGCAAACGCGCCAGCGCCGACTCCAATTTCAGCGTCTCCGCCACCGCCTCCTGCACGAATTTCTTGACGATGTCCTCGCCCCATGCTCCGAGTGTCGCCCGGCCGAAGCCGCCCGCGAAGCCCTTCACGCCCGCGAAGCCGACACCCTTGATTTCGCAGGCGTCGCCGTCGAGCATCTTCACGCCGGCGTCGAGCAGGATTTGCCGCACCTCGTTCTGCTTGCCTGCTTCGTAATCGTGATTGCCGAGCACGCCGACAATCGGCACTTTCACGGCGGTCAGCTCACGGGCCAGGATGTGGGCCTCTTCCGGCAGGCCGAAATCCGTGAGGTCGCCGCCCAAGAGCAGAACGTCCGCCGCCTCGGCCATCCGCACCAGGGCCGGCTGCAACTGGCCTACTGAAGTCTTCGCGCAGTGCAGATCGGCCGTCGCCGCGATGCGCACCACGGCGCCGGCTTTCGCCGCCTCGTCTTTCTTCGTCATGCTCGCACCCTCCGGCGTCCGTTCGCGTCCGAGGGCGGAGATTGGCAACTCTCGTGCCCCCGGCATCTGATTTGCCCTTTCTCTATGGCCCCGGCTTGCCGGGGTACGGCCGCCCTCTATCCGGCGGCGGAACCGCACCCAGTCACGAGAATCAACCATGCCCCCCATGCCGTCCGTTTTCGACGAACTGGAACCCGTCACCAGCCGCTTTTATGTCAACGCCTTGACGGTGCTGCGCGAGGCGCGGGTGCCGTATTTGCTCGGCGGCGCCTATGCGTTCGCCCACTATACCGGGATCGTTCGCCACACCAAGGATCTCGATCTGTTCGTGCGGCGCGGTGACGCCGCTCGCACCCTCGACGTGCTGGCCCAGGCCGGCTACCGCACCGAAATGACTTTCGCGCACTGGCTGGGCAAGGCCTTCTCCGGCGACGATTTTGTCGATGTCATTTTCTGTTCCGGCAACGGCCTGTGTCCGGTGGATGACGAGTGGTTTGAACACGCCGTCGTGCTGGAAGACGACGCGGCCCCGCTCTGTCCGGCGGAGGAGTTGATCTGGCAAAAGGCGTTCATCATGGAGCGCGAGCGCTTCGACGGGGCCGACATCGCTCATCTGCTCCGCGCCCGCGGCCCGACGCTCGACTGGGACCGCCTGCTCCGTCGCTTCGGCGCCAACTGGCAACTTCTGCTGGGGCACGTCATCTTCTTCGGCTTCGTCTATCCCGCCGAGCGCGACAAGGTTCCCGCTCGCGTCGTCAATGCCTTGCTCCAGCGCTGGCAGAATGAGAGTCGGAACGCCCAGGAAGAAGAAAAAGTTTGTCGAGGACCACTCCTGTCGCGCATGCAATATCTGAGCGATACCGAGCGCTGGGGCTATCCCGATCCGCGTCTGCCTCCGTGCGGCGACATGACGGCGGAACAAATCACCCACTGGACGGCGGCGGGGAGATAAGAGGCCTACCTTTTGACTGCCAGCCCGCAGCGCAAGCAAGGGTAAGTCCTTCCCTTGCTTGCGCTGCGGGCTGGCAGTTGAAAGTTGGCGCCTCTTAGGAGGAAGCGCGCGACATGCGCTCGGCCATGTCATCCGAGCCGCGCGGCAGCGCCGCCAGGGCGCAGCCCATCAGGCAGCCCAGACCGAAGGCGACGGCCAGCGAGGCCACAGGATAACGCCGAATGAAGCCGGTCGCGTCGTCCCAGATGTCTCCGGCCCGCTGCGATGCCTGCGAGAAGCCTTGTTGCATCCCCTCGCGGGCGCTGCGCCAGGTTTCATGCGCCTGGCCGGCCATGCCGGAGACGAAGTCCTGCGCTTTTTCCTTCATCTGCCCGGCGGCTTCCGATGCCCGAGACGCCATCTCCTGGGCCGATTCTTTCAAGCCTTTCCCCTCTTGGGAATGACCCGAAGAACTGGTGGGGTAATCGGCCGCCATGCGCGGATGTCCGCTATCACCCTTCGCCATGATCCACCTCCTTCTTGCAGTTGAAGACTTACCTCTCTCATTCATAATCCGGTTGACGTTGTCCGGTATAATGAGATGAACGCCCCATTATCCATCCTGGCATTCGCCTCCTTACCGGCAGATGATCCGTATCTCCTTGCCGCTCCCCGAGTGCGAGCGGCTCCAGCAGCTATT
>DATBGU010000147.1:0-15142 GCA_036557825.1 Gemmataceae bacterium | reverse complement strand
GTCTTGCCCTGCAAGTCGATGATCTCGGCCCCTTCGGGAATGGTCGTGTCGCCGTCGGCGCCGACCGCCAGGATCTTGCCCTTCTGGACGATCAAGGTTCCCTTGTCGATGGAATCGCCGGCGGCCGTGAGGATGCGCGCGCCGCGGTAGGCGATCGCTCGATCCGCAGGCGCGTCGCCGCTCGTCGTCAGTACGAGGACCAAGGGCAAGGACAGAACGAACAGCATCAGGCCGAGGGGACGCATGGCTGATCTCCGCGAGTGAGACGAACGGGCCTATTTCTTGAGCGTCTTTCCGTGGCCTTCCTGCCCGGCGCTTTGTGGACTGGCGGCTTTTTCGGCCAGTCGCGTTTCGAGCTTTTTCCGTCGTTTCATCCGCGCCGTGCGGCGGACGCCGCTGCGATTGTATCCCATGCTCGGTCTCCTTTGTGGTGGGGCGAGATATTCCGACGGCACACAGACAGTCGGGAGTCGCTTGATGGATTGTAGGAGCTTGGGTCTGCCCTTTCCACTGTGGTGCATTTTGGCGAGCGAACCTCCTCGTCCGTGTATCCGTCCATCCAGGAAGGCGGCGCGGGCGTGCTTTGGATAGGATAAGCCCAACGTGGTCCCGCGCGATCGGGACGATTTCCGTGGCTTTTTGGAAGTGGGCGGGCGGACATGCCGAGTTACAATCCCAAGGTCATCGAGCGGCGCTGGCAGGAACACTGGCTGAAGAACAAAACCTTCCGCACGCCCGACCATTCGGACAAGCCGAAGTTCTACATCCTCGACATGTTCCCCTATCCCAGCGGGGCCGGCCTGCACGTCGGTCATCCCGAGGGCTACACCGCCACCGACATCCTGAGCCGCTACAAGCGCATGCGCGGCTTCAATGTCCTGCATCCGATGGGCTGGGACGCCTTCGGTCTGCCGGCCGAGCAGTACGCCATCAACACCGGCACGCACCCGCGCATCACCACCGAGAAGAACATCGCCAACTTTCGCCGGCAAATCCAGATGCTCGGCTTCAGTTACGACTGGGACCGCGAAGTTGATACCACCGATCCCAATTACTTTCGCTGGACGCAGTGGATCTTTCTGCAACTGTTCGATACGTGGTACGACGCCGACGAGAAGCGCGGCCGGCCCATCGCCGAGCTGCCGATCCCGCCGGAAGTGAAGCAGCAGGGCGAGGCCGCCGTGCGCGCCTACCGCGACGGTAAACGGTTGGCGTATCAGGCCGAGGTGCCGGTCAACTGGTGCGAGGCGCTGGGCACCGTGCTGGCCAACGAGGAAGTGATCGACGGCAAATCGGAGCGCGGCGGGCATCCGGTCGTCCGTATGCCTCTGCGGCAATGGCTGCTGCGCATCACGGCCTACGCCGAGCGTCTGATCGAGGATTTGGAAGGTCTGGATTGGTCGGAGTCGATCAAGAAGATGCAGCGCGACTGGATCGGCCGCAGCGAAGGGGCGGACGTCGATTTCGCCCTGGAGACGGGCTTGCGCATCCGCGTGTTCACGACGCGGCCGGACACGCTGTTCGGAGCGACATACATGGTGCTGGCGCCGGAGCATTCGCTGGTCGATGCCATCGCGACGCCGGAACAGCGGGCCGCGGTGCAGATGTATCAGGCCGAGTCCGCCCGCAAGAGCGACCTGGAGCGCACCGAACTGTCCAAAAAAAAGACCGGCGTTTTCACCGGAGCGTATGCCATCAATCCGGTGAACCAGGAGAAGGTGCCGATCTGGATCGCCGATTACGTGCTGGCCACTTACGGCACCGGAGCGATCATGGCGGTGCCGGCGCACGACCTGCGCGATTGGGAGTTCGCCCGCGCCTTTCAGCTGCCGATCCGTCCCGTTGTGCAGCCGCCGGAGGGTTATCAGCCGAGCAAGGAGGAGGCGGCCCTGGCCTACAAGGAAGGCGGAACGAAGCATTATCCCTTCGTCGGCGAGGGAACCGCGATCAACTCCGGTTCGTTCAACGGGCTGCCGACCGCCGAGTTCAAACGGCGCATCACCGCCTGGTTGGAGGAACGCCGGCAAGGCTGCCGCCGCGTCAATTACAAGCTGCGCGATTGGCTGTTCAGCCGGCAGCGCTATTGGGGCGAGCCGTTCCCGGTGCTGCACGAGATCGACGACAAGGGCAATTCCACGGGCGCGATCGAACCGCTGTCGGCGGACGAATTGCCGCTGCGCCTGCCGGACCTGGAAGATTACAAGCCATCGGGCAAGGCCGAGCCGCCGCTGAGCAAGGCGAAGGACTGGCTCTACGTCACGCGCAACGGCAAACGCTACCGGCGCGAGACGAACACGATGCCGCAGTGGGCCGGCTCGTGCTGGTATTACCTGCGCTACATCGATCCACGCAACGACAAAGCGTTTTGCGATCCGCAAAAGGAACGCTACTGGATGCCGGTCGATCTGTACGTCGGCGGAGCGGAACATGCCGTGCTGCACTTGCTGTATTCGCGCTTCTGGCACAAGGTGCTGTACGACCGCGGCCACGTCCACACGCCGGAACCGTTCCAGCGCCTGGTCAACCAGGGCATGATTTTGGGTGAAGCTAGACCGGGGGTATACTTCAACCCGGACAATCCTGATGAACTGATTTCCGAAGAGGATATAGATGAGTGGAATTCCACTGGACTGCGGGATTTGAGCGAGGACGAAGTTGAGCAAAGAGGAGACAAGGAGTATGTGAAAGGAACAAACATCGTCATTACTCGCCGTGCGGAAAAAATGTCGAAGGCACGCGGCAATGTTATCAATCCCGATGATGTCGTGAACGATTATGGCGCCGATAGCCTGCGGCTGTACGAGATGTTCATGGGGCCGCTGGAGGCGGTCAAGCCGTGGAACATGCGCGGCGTCGAAGGCGTGTATCGCTTCCTGGGCCGCGTTTGGCGGCTGTTCATCGACGACAAGGCCGAGGACATGCAGCTGTCCGAGACGGTCCAGGACGCGCCGCCCGAAAAGGAGACGCTGCGCGAACTGCACCGCACCATCCAGCGCGTCACCGAGGATCTGGACGGCATGCGCTTCAACACGGCCATCGCTGCCATGATGGAGTTGACCAACCACCTGACGCCTCTGGCAGTACGGCCGCGTTCCGTGCTGGAACCGTTCGTGCTGCTGTTCAGTCCGTTCGCGCCGCATCTGGCGGAGGAATTGTGGCAGATGCTAGGCCATCGCGAGACGCTGGCCTACGAACCGTGGCCGGCGTTCGATCCGGCGCTGACGAAAGCCGACGAGATCGAGGTGCCGGTGCAGATCAACGGTAAGGTGCGACTGCGTCTGACGGCGCCGGCCGAGATCGGCAAGGCGGAGTTGGAGAAGATGGCCCTGGCCGATCCGCGTGTCTGTCAATTGCTGGAAGGCAAACAGGTGCGCAAGGTGATCGTCGTGCCGGGGAAACTGGTGAATATCGTCGTGGGGTGAAGAGTGAGACTGCGCTTATTTGCTCGACTAGCCCGGAGCGCCAGCGACGGGTATTTTGACCCATCGTTGGCGCTCCGGGCTAGTTGTTCCTTCTGCTAACGCATCCCAACCGGGCCGGCGGCTCCGGCCTGCTGCAATCCCGCACCATCGAGCGAACGCGTGGCGAGATCGTAGGCCTGATAATTCAGGTTGCGCCGCGAGAAGACACGATCGGGTGTGTCGGCGTTCGTCTTGACGACTTGCAGATCGTTCAGCTTCATCGTCATTTTGAGCTTCACGGCGGGCCAGTCGAAGCTGACTTCCTTGGGCAAGATCGCCGTCGTCTCGCGGTTTGGCTGCACGCTCTTGATGTTGGCGATACAGATGTTGTTTCCCTTCGAGTCCCGCAGCGCGTAGGCGATGACCTGCGGATCGGGCGGCGCAACCCCGTTACGCCGGAAAACAACCACTTTTTGGATCGGCTGTCCCTGCGGCGAGGTCGTGTTCTCGATCAACTCAAAGTAGTTTTTTCCCTTGGGCACGTTTAACTGATAGTTCTTGGCCGGGTCGTAGGAGGCGATTCCCAGAGCGGTGACGACCATGTCCGGCTGGAAGGGGAACGGCACGTTCGCGCCGCGTCCCAGCGCCTCGTAGGAGCAGTGGAAGAGGTACGGCGGTTCGTTCTTGCTGATCCAGTACCAGAATTCGTCGTTGTTGGAGCCGATGTCCACGGCCGGCTGGCCGATCACCTTGGCTTGCAGGCGGAAGTTGCGCGGTTTCTGGCACATCATCCATCCGCCCAGACCGACGGTCTGGCGGTCCGCCCGGCAGTCGATCTCCAGGTTGGTGCATTTCAGGGCGTCCGTGTCGCCGATCAGCTTGGCGTTGGTGTTTAGGTAGCGGACCAGATCCTCCACCTTCGGCATCGGGGCCTCGGTCACGACGCGTCCGTTGTCGCGCGCGTGCGGGGACAGGACGTTGCAGCCGACGACCAGCAGCACGGCCACCAGACTCAAACCGGCGATGATTGAACGCATGAACGTCCCCTGATTCTCTGCCCGAGGGCGAAGGTTTCACTCCCACCCAAGGGCCTGGAACACGTCATCCTGAACCGTCGCCAGTTCCTCGTCCGTGAGGCCTGGATTGACTACCGTGTGCCGCACGCCGGTCCGCGTGCAGCGCAGAATCAGCACTTCTTGCGATCCATCCTGCCGCGTCTCCTCGAACTTTAGCCGCCGCCGCCGCATCAAGAGCAGGGCGACGACGTAGCGAAAACGGACGCGGCCCGCCTCCAGCTGGCCCTCCAGGCGCTGGAAGCACTCCAGGAGCATCTCATCGTCGATCGGCGGCCGCCGCTTGCCTTGCGGCGTCGCCAGCCGGCCCATCCAGAAGCTGAAGGCGCCGTCGGGCGGTCCCTGCCAGGCTTCGACGCTGTAATCCCTGCGGACGAACTTGCCGCTTTCTTCGAGGAGGACGCTGTAGTAGCGTTCGCCGGGCCGCAGTTCGCGGCCGGTGAGCGAGCAGCGGCGAGTGCTGGGCTGAATCTGGTAGTCAATCATGTCCGCGTCCTCCGGACGATGCGGCCGCGGCAGGAACCCAGCCGCACTTAATCGTATCGGCCGCAGTCAAGAGCCAGCAAGACGTGCGGGCCGACCTGGCCCATTTTACCCGCCCACGGGGCGCCGGTTCTAGGACTTGAACCGGATCTACCGCGGACGCGGCGTCGGCGGTACGGAGATGCCGCTCGGCAGCCAGCGCTTCAGTTCCTCCGACACCTCGCTGGGCGTTTCCTGGCCCCAACCGAGGTACTCGCCGCGGACGATGTTGGAGCCGTCCAGCAGTACGATCTTGGGCGTGGACTCGACGCCGAAGCTGCCGCGCAGGCCGCTGCCGCCGAGGATGGGGAACGTCAGTCCCAACTCGTCGTGCTGCCGGCGCACCGCCTCGGCCCCATCGGAGACGGACATGCCCACCACATTGACGCGCTGCGGATACTTCGCCAGCAGTTGCTGCGCGTAACGCAGCACGGCCGGCGTGGTCGGCGAGGCCGGATGATAGAACACCAGCACCACCGGTTTGCCCGCCATGCGGCGCAACTGCGACGAACCGCCGCTCGTGAAATTGGTGGCCACGAAGTCGGGGGCGAGTTGGCCGAGCGTCGCCACGCTCGGCGTCGTCTTCGTCTCGCGGACCGGCTCCGGCAGCGATTCGCCGCGCAGCGCCGCCTCGGCCCGTCGCTTGACCTGCGAGACGGCCGGCCGATACGGCGTTTCCGGCTGATTGGCCAGGTGGTAGTCGATTTTCTTGACCAGCGCCGTCAGGTGCTGGCCGTAGCGCGTCGGCTGTGCCAAGAGCGGCGTCAGGCTGTCGCGGAAGGCCAGCGCCTGCGTGATCTCCTGTCGCCGGCTGGTGTCGGCCGCCCCGGAGAGCTGAAAACTGCTGTCCATCTCGATGCGCAGAATGCTGCGCTGCGTCGGCTCGCGGTGGGCCGGCTCGCGTTGCAGGATCTCGCGCTCGACGCGGTAAACCAGCCCCAGGTGCGGCACCAGCCAGACCGTGTCCTGCCGATGCCAGGCCGTGCGGTCGGCGCGCGGGCGGTCCCAATCGTCCGATTTCTGCTCGCCCACCAATTTGATGCAGCTGTTGCCGCCCGCCATGTCCGTGCCTGTCGCCCGCCATAGGATCGGCGGTCGATCGCCCTCGACCGCCAGCCACTCCTGGCCGACACTGACGCGCCCGCCCGGCAGGGCGACAAAGGCGGCCGCTTCCAGCGTCGGCGCTCCATCCAGCGGCACCATCAAGTTGACGCCGGCGTCGGCCTTGAGGTTGCCTTGCAGATCGACTTTGGCGCGTTCGAGACGCACCGACGACGGCGTCATGTCGCTGCTGATGGACGGACTGCCCGACGACGGACGATGCTTGAGCGTGGTGAGCAGAGCGACCTCGGCCCCTTTGGGCGGCGTATCGAACACGAAGATGCGCGTTTCAAGGCGATAGGAACGGCTGAACTGCACGCGGCCGCCGCGTCCCTCTTCGTGGAAGGTGCCGCGATAGACCATCTCCTGCGCGCGGTGCAGATGCGGCACGAGCAGCCAATCGCCGCCCGTGCCCGGCGACACACGCGCCGCCGTCACGCCGCGCGGCGGCTGCGGTCGCGCCACCGTCTGTCCCGGAATTAGGATGCAGCCGAGCAGATACAGGGTCGCTGCCATCGAGTCCCCGACGCATAAAAGGAATAGGATACGTCAACCACGCCGCCCCGGAACCTCTCCGAAGCGGCGGCGGATTATAACAACGCGGTTTGTTCTCACAAGCGGGGTTTTGACACCCTTCTACCAGCCCGAAGCGCCAGCGAGGGCGGCGGACCTGCCCTCGCTGGCGCTTCGGGCTGGTCCGCGCGATGGCGCAAACGCCGGTGAAGGATTGACGACGGCAGACGGGGTATGCAGGATAAGAGCGACCCGTCCCGGCGGGACGGCGAAGGTTTCGAGGTTCATCCTTGCGGAGCGCCGTGTGTTCAGTATCATCCTGATCCTGCTGGTGGTGTTCGCCGTCCTGAGTCTGCTGCTGGCGGCGTGGACGCTGTTTTTCCAGAACTACATCTACAGCGAGCCGATCGGCGCTCTGTACTGGCGCGCTCCGGCCGCCGCCGCCGCCCTGACCGCGTTCCTGGCTATCTGGGTTGTCTGCGATTACCGCAGCATCGACAGCCGCGACGAGAGCGAGGGCCATTATCAACCCCTGCACAACTTCAGCGCCCGCGAGATCAAGACCTACAAGTATTTGTGGCTCACCACCCAGGACCGCAAGGACGAATTGTACGAGCTGCGCGGCAACCGCTATCTGAACAAATCCAATCAACCGCCGAAGTCCCGGCCGCTACAAATCATCGCCGGCGACGAGCCGAACGGCGAGAAGCACGCCTTCAAACCTCAGATGGACGATAAGGGACACTTCAAGGTCGAGAAGGACCAGCCGCTCCGCTATTACGAGGACGGCGACCCGAAGAAGCGCTACATGGACGAGAACGCGATCGGTCAAATCAGCATCTTTCACTTCGGCTGGATGCTGGGAACGCTGATTTTGAACTTCGGTTTTCTGGCGGTGTGGTTTGTCGTCCTGTGGTTGTTGCTGCGCTTCCAGTGGGCGCACGCGCTGGGACTGGCCTTCGTCATCTGGATCATCAGTCTCTTCGTCTTGCCGATGATCCTGACCCAAGCGGAGAAGGTGCGCAAGGAGCACCTTCCCGTGAAGACGCCGCCGGCGACGGCGACGATCCGCGGCGGTATGCCTCAGCGTTTCTCCGCCGCTCGCTTCAACAGGGTTCGCACCGCCTTCCAGGTCGGATCGGGGATCTGCACCTGAGTGTGGACGCTTCGGCTCCCCGGTTTGGCCTCCCAGCGCATCGAATTCAGGAATTGCCCAACGAGCGCCAGCGCCTGCGGTTCCTTCTTTACCGCCGGGAGCTTGGCTTGTAGCCTCTGTAGCCCTTGTCTCTGCCATTTTTCAAGGTCTTCCCGCAGCTGCACTTCCGCACCGGCCTTGTCCACATTCAGACTCAGGGAGACGGCAATGCCGCCGTTCGTTCGTTTCGCAGAGAGGACGAAGGTGCGCGGGCACGCGCGAAGGTTCAACGCTTGGGTCAGTTCCTTCCGCATGTCGGCGGGGATTTCGCCGAGCAAACAGGCGAAAGTGTCCCCGGTAATCTCGCTCAGGGCGGTCCTGACCCAGGGAGGGTTGTAACCGTTCGGAATAGTTACCCCGGACGGCACTTTCTCCAGCACCTTTCGATGCTGGGATGCCTTGGCGTCCGGGTTGAGGGAGGCGGCCAGGTACGCATTCTCGTCATCAAGGATGCCCAGCGCGAAGGGGAGTTCGGGACTGCTGAGGCGAACCGTTCCGCTCGCCGGTTGGCCCTCGTTCATCCCCTCGACCTGAATCTTCTCCCCGACGCTTCGGCGCAGGTATTCGACGATCCGCTTGCGGCCATCTAGGGCCACTCCTTTCAGGTGAACGATGGCGCGGGCGTCCTTGGGATTCGATCCCTCGTAGTAGCCCAGCGCCAAGCTGCCGATGTGGATGCGTCCAAGGTTTTCCGGCGTCATCTGGTCGGCCGTCTCCCTCGGCAGGATCAGGCGGAGCAGTGTCTGCGTCCATTCATCGTCGAGAGTGAGCGCCCCGAACGGTTTGAAGTCGATCCCGCTAAACAGTGTCGCCTCGGGGGGGAGGCCCTCCACGGCGACCGTCCAGGAGGAGGCCCGTTGGTTCTCGCCGGGAAGGCTTACCGTTTTTGGAGCAGACGCAGCCTCCATCGTCATTGGGTGAGACGCACTCTGGTACGAGAAAAAACCGGCGCAAACAATGAACAGGAGCAGCAGGCCGGCACATCCAGCGGCGAGCAACAGCCAGCGACCGATCCTTTGGGGTGTGCGACGGCGCGGTCCGAACGGTGATGGCACCGGCCGCGCCACCTGGATCACCTCCGACCCCTCCTCGACGTGGAACGGCTTGCCGCACTCGGCGCAGTGGACCAGACTGCCCACCATGCTCTCCGGTACGTGCAAACTGGCGCCGCAGGAAGGACAGATGGTGACACTCGTCGGCAAGCCGGCGGGCGGAGCGTTCGCCGCTGCCGGCGGCGGCACCCATGCGCCGTGCTGCAACTTCGCCAGGTGTTGACCCAGTATCTCCACCACCTCGCCCGCCGATTGATAGCGCTCGGCCGGTTCCTTGGCCAACAACTTTTCGACCATCTCGCCGAGCCAATCGGGAATCTCCGGATTGGTCTCGCGGATGGGACGCGGCGCATCCTCGGAGACGCGGCGCAGCACCGCCAAGGTGTTGGCCGCCCGGAACGGCGGCCGGCCGGTACACATCGTGTAAAGAACGCTGCCTAGACTGAACAGGTCGGCGCGATGGTCCATCGCTTCGCCGCGCGCCTGCTCCGGGGCCATGAACAGCGGCGAGCCGGCGACGAAACCGCTCTGCGTCAGGCTGGCGTCGTCCATCGCCCGCGCCAAACCGAAGTCGGTGATCTTGACGCGCTGCACGCCATCTTCAAGAAGAATGTTGGCCGGCTTGATGTCGCGGTGAACGATGCCGTGGCCGTGCGCCGCCGCCAGTCCCGAAGCCGTCTGCATCCCGATGCGCAGCACTTCCGCAAGTTCGAGCGGCCCTTCCTTGTCGAGGCGGTCCTGCAACGACATGCCCGCGACGTACTGCATCACCAGGTAGGGCAGGCCGTTGGCTTCATCGACGGCGTGGATGGTGACGATGTGATCGTGCGTCACGGCGGCGGCGGCCTTGGCCTCGCGCAGAAAGCGCTTGCGGGCGACGCCGCTGGTCGCCAACTGCGGCGCCAGCACCTTTATCGCCACCACGCGATGCAGCGACGGATCGAACGCTTTCAGCACCACGCCCATGCCGCCGCGGCCGATCTCTTCCAGCACCTCGTAGCGCTCCAACCGGCCGAGCTGTCCCGGTTTGTCCGTCGGACTGAGGAAACCCAGCGGAAGATCCCCGGCGAACGCCGGCTCATCGCGCGTCGCTCCGTCGTTGTCCTCCTTCAATCGTGCCATGAGTTTCTCCAGGGCTGGCTCCGGCGAAGGTGGGCGATCGCTCAGCTTGCGCGCCACCCCCGGCCAGGAGTTATGCGCCGCCGACAGTCCTTCGATGCGGTGCTGGCAAAACGTGCAGACTTCCAGATGTCCCGCCAGACGGGTCTGTTCTTTGGGTGGCAAGCGTTCGGCGAGCAGGTCTTTCAGCTGACCGACGGGCGGACAGTCCCCCCGGAAGACGGTCCGGCACAGCGCGACGATCAGGCAGAATGGCAGGGCGAAGAGGGTCCAGAAGAAAAGGACGGCAAACATCGCCATGAGCATTTCTTCCGGGTGGCGTGGTGGCCAGACGGCGATGAGGATCAGGAACGCCAGGAAAGCCAACGGGAGAGAAGCCAACAGCACCGCTTTGACGGGGAGACGGCCGACGCGAACGGCGAGCGGGTCGGTCGTGCCGACGAAATCTTCCGATGGCTGCCGCCGGGCCGGCACGTCGTTCCGCCATCCGGGCGAAAGGGCGGCCGCCGGCCGTGCCTTCGGCATCGCCGGGGCGAATAGGCGCAGCATCACCCAGATGAACAAAAAGCCCAGGGCCACAAGCCCAAAGAAGGCGAGCACCCGCGCCACCGGAGGCAAATGGCTGTCGATTAACGCCCGGAACAGAAGGGCGAATAGCAAGCCGATGCCGACCAGGGCGAGGACGAGCAGGACTTTGCGCGAGAGGGAGCGCGGCAGCCACAAAAGTATGGCTCCAACGACCGCGACCAGGATCAGCAAGAACATAAGGAAAATCGGAGCAGCCGCCATCATCCACCCCCTGTCTCCCATCTCCGGCGCTTCGTGTTGGGAAGGAACCCGCCATTAACTAGATTCGTCAAGCGTTTCGCGGATGACTTCCTTCAGTCGGGCCGTCACCCGGCCCTTGGCGAGATAAACGGCAGCCACGCTCGTCCCCAGCAGTCGCGCCGTCTCCGGGCCGGTCTTGCCCTCGACGGCGGTTTGCCAGAAGGCACGCCAGGTCAATTCCTGGAAATGGCCGCGCACCTGCTCGGCGGCCCAGGCGAAGACGCGCCGCTCGTATTCCTGGTCCCACCAGGCCGTTTGATCGTCCTCGCGGGCGGGCAATTCTTGCAGCTGTTGTTGGGCGTTGGTGTCGCCGGTGCCGCGGCCCGGACGCTTCTGAACGGCGACGAAATTGCGCAGCTTGTTGCGCACCACGGTGAAGAGCCAGCCGCGGAACGAGCCGCGCCGCGGGTCGTATTCAAATCGGCGAATGCCGCCCGAAACCGCCTGCAATACGTCCTGCGTGAGGTCGGCCGCGTCAGCGTCCTGCAAACCGTGCTTGCGCGCGAAGCCGTAGACCAAGGGCGCGTACAACTCCACGAACTGCGACCAGGCCTGGTCATCGCGGGGTTCGCGCAGGCGGACCAGGAGGCTCAGCCGGGTGGCCGGCGCATCGCTCATGCGGCAAGTCCTCCTTCCTGCAAGTACCGGCGGCCGGCGACACCTTATCGCGCCGCCGTCGAGATTTGTTGATTTTATCTTTCCCACCGCTTCTTTGTGCCGCCGCGGCGCACGGCGAAGCGCGGACCCTCGCGCTCCACTGCGCGTCGCGGCGGCACGAAAAAACACATGGAATGAGGAAAATTCAAAAAAAGGCCTGGGGGCCGAGCGCACTTCGCTCGGTCCTTTTCCTTCGCGTGCACACGATCGGGCTTCCCTGCGCCATCGGCGCGGTCCTACGCGATGGGATGCGGCTCCGCAGGCGATCCTTGGGCATGGTCCGTCGTGTCCAGTTCAATCTCGCCGGCATGAAAAACAATGCCGGTCCCGGTGGAACCATCCTTGTCCACCGCCACGACGTAGAAAAACCCGCCGCTGGGGACAGGGTGCGGTCCACTCAGCACCGTGCCCTTGTCGCCCGGCTGATACTCCGGCTCGAAATCGCCTGTGGTCACCAACACCCGATCGCCCGTCTTCGGTCCCTGGCTCATAGCGCGATCTCCCTTCTCGACGTTGAGAGGCGGACATCGCCATCCGTCACGACCTGTTCGGCTCGTTCCTCTTGGGTGAGGATATCGACCTGCCGCCATTTTCCCGCGCCGCCGCTCCCAACGCCACGAGAAACTGCTTACGTGCTGGCGAGGATGTGCATGATGTCGCCGTCGCGCACGAGATAGGTCTTGCCTTCCAGGCGGTAGACGCCGTGCGTCTTGGCCTCTTTCATGGAACCGACGCGCTGGAAATCGTCGTAGCCGACCACCTCGGCGCGGACGAAGCCGCGCGCCAGATCCGTATGAATCTGACTGGCGCCGATGACGGCGTCGGCCCCTTTCGGCATCCCCCACGCTCGACACTCGTCCTCGCCGACCGTGAAGAAGACGATCTGCCCCATCCCCGCGAAGACCGCCCGCAGCACCTCGTCGCGGGCAAAGCCCTTCAATCCCAGATCGCTCATGAACATCTGCCGATCGTCCTCCGGCAGATCGTGCAATTCCATCTCCAGCCGGGCCGGCGCTTGCAGGGCGCTGGGCGCCAGCTCAAGCAACTCCGCCGGCAGCGGCTGGTTGAGACGGTCATCGCCGAGGTTGACGAAAACCTGTTCCGGCTTGAGCGTCAGCAACTGAAAACTGCGGATGGATTTCTCCTCATCGTCCTTCAGTCCGAACGTGGCAGGCGACTGGTTCGCCTCGAAGGCGGCGGCGATGCGTCGCAGCAAGCCGAGTTCCTTCTCGTCGGTTTCTTTTTGCTTGGCCGGGCGAGGCTTGCGGAGTTGATCTTCCAGCCGGCTGACGCGGTTGCCGACGATCTCCAGGTCGGCGAACATCAGCTCTTCGCGGAAGCGCCGCAGTTGGCCGGCGAGGTCCGGTTCGTTGAAGCCGTTTAGCACGACGAGCAGGCCACCGGATTCGCGGAGGATGCCGAGGCGGCGCGGATTGTCGCGCCGTTCGGTCGCCAGCAGGCCCGGCGTATCGAGGAACTCGATGGTCGCCGGCGTCGTCTTGCGCGGCTGGAACTTGGCCGACAGCCAATCGAGGCGCGGATCGGGGATCTTGGCGATGCCGGTCTGTCCGGTCTGGCTCTTGGACGGGTCCGGCTTGACTCCAGTGAGCCAACCGAACACGCTGCTCTTGCCCGAACCGGCGAAACCGACGATGCCGACTTTCATTGCAATTTAGTCCGTAGTCCGTAGTCCGTAGTCCGCAGCAAAGATGGACATGGACAGCGTTATCGAGGATCATCGAGAATGAGTCGTCCTTTGCCACTGTACTACCCTTCCGCGGATCTGGCTACACCGCGGACGGCGGACTGCGGACTACGGACTACGGACTAATTATGTGTGACGAGTGGATGCCGCGGCTGGAATTGCCGATCGCGTTCGAGCAGTTCCATCAACTGCCGCGTAACGCCGCCTACAAGTACGAGTATTTCGACGAGCGCGCCTGGCTGAACCCCCGGCCGCGCTACTATCACGCGCTGCTCGATCTGGAGCTGCTGGCCGATCGACCGCCGGAGGGCGTCAACCGCAAGACGGCGCTGCGCCGGGTGCGGCCGGAGGACTGGGACGATCTGTCGCCGCTGTTCGCCGCCGCCTTCGACCGCCAACAACCCTTCTGCGGCTTGCAGGGCGAGCGCCGCGTCGCGGCCGTCCGCAAGAGCCTGCATTACACGCGCGACGGCGGCGACGGTCCGTGGATCGAGCCGGCCAGCTTCGTCGCCACGGAGGGGGACGCCGGACACGAGGTCGGCGCCATCCTGGCGACGCTGCTGCCCGACGCCGACCCGTCCGGTTGGGACAGTTACCACTGGAAGGAGCCGCCCCCGCCGGACGCGCTGGCGCGTCGCCTCGGCCGGCCGCATCTGACGTGGATATTCGTCACTCCGTTTCTCGCCGGACAGGGCGTCGGCACATTGCTGCTGAGCGCCGCCGTGCGTGAACTGCTGGCGCTGGGCTACAAGCAGCTGGCCAGCACGTTCCTGATCGGCAACGATTCGAGCATGTTGTGGCACTGGCGCAACGGCTTCCGTCTGCTGTCGTATCCGGGTTCGTGGCGGCGTCGGTTTGAGGAGATAGAATAGACAACGCGAAAGCAACGCGAGGGGAACATCGAACAAGAGGACGCTGCGAAACATACCCAAGCCAGGACGCCCCCTGTCATGTCGATTGTTCATCGGGGCTTGCCGGCGGTGCGTTTCTCCTTCACGGTGATGAGGATGTCCTTGTACGCGCTGCCGGAATCGAGGACGGTGATCGTCGGCCGCACGCCCGCCGCCGGATCAACCACGAACAGCCCCAACTCGGCCAGGGCATTCTCGGCTTTTTTCAAATCGGGATACCTCAGCACTTGACCGGGAAACAGCGAGACGTGCGCGAGGATGGATTCGTCGGAAATCCGCTTGTTGCCGGTGAGGATGATATGTCCGATGCGAGCCAGCGGCTGCTCTTCCTTCTCTGCGGTTGGTGCGGCCTTGCGCACGGATTTGTGTTCCTCAGAGGACTGGTTTTCATCGAGGTAGTCGCCGACTCTTAGTATTTCCATTGGGCCATCCAATGATTCGACCGAAGGTTTCGGTCGATCTCTCCGGCGAGCATCGTCGGGCCGTTGCCGGACTCCTTCCTGGATGTGGAAGATTAGGGCAATCTCGCTGCCGTCGGTTGAGGGGCGCGTCTCCAGCGACACCTTGACATCCTTGTAGCCGAACGACTTGAAGTAGTTGATTAACTCGTTGACGTCGGCCTCGGCCATCCGTCGGTTAAAAGTACCCCCTGGAAGGTGGAACCAGGCGTGCGAGGAGTGGATTTGAGTCGCCAGGCGGGCGCCGCTGACGAAGGTGTTGCCGATGAACTGAACGTCGCGCACTCGGACCTTCGGCCCCTCGGTGATGCTGTAGATGACCTCCGTATCGCCCAGTTGCCCGCCCTTGATGAGTTCGCACGACGAGAACGACCGTCCTTGCTCCGCGTATTTATCCAGGATCTTTTGGCAGCCAGCGCGGTTGAGGTTGGGGTTGAGAGGCATATCGATGCGCACCCCCGTCGCTTTTCGCAGATCTTCTTCCTTGAGGTGCTTGGCGCCCAGGAAGGTGACTTTCTGGACCTTATTGGGCAGATCGAGGAAGTGCATGCGAACTTTCACGCGACCGGGTCCGTCCGGCTCCGTGAAGGTCTGGATGTTGCTGAAC
>DATBGU010000146.1:0-33349 GCA_036557825.1 Gemmataceae bacterium | reverse complement strand
GTGGGCCGACGCAGGAGGCCCACCACGCCCCTCCGGTGGGCCTCCTGCGTCGGCCCACCCTACAACTCAGCGCGGCGCCGCATGGAACGCGGTGCCGAGCAGTTTCGCCAGCGTTTCCGCGGGCAAATGCCCCTCGACGAGGATGATGCGTCCCTTGCGAACGGCCAGGAAGGAGTTGGGGATTTCCTTGAGAAAAGCATATTCCTCGCTACTGCCGGCCAGTAGCGTCGCCAATCCGCCCATCCGCAGACGCAATTCGTCGAAGCCTTTCATCACCGCTTTCGCATCGCTGGCGCTATCCGTGCGCAACGTGCAGCGCAGCTTGAAATCGTCGGCCAGCACGATGCCGCCGCTTAGTTCGCGCAGCGCGGACTTGCTCGGCTCTTTTCCTTCTTGGAGGTAGGACGGCAGTGGAGGAGCATCCAAAACCTCGGCAAGTTTCTCATTAACCTTTTTGAGTTCTTCGCTGGAGGGAAACGGCGGCGGCGGCGGTAGCTTGTTGCTATCGCCCTCAAGGGCATCGCCACTATCGGCGGCCTCGGACGTGTCGATCGCCGGCGGAGTTGGCCGCATGGCAAACACGATGGTCTGCTTGCTGTCCAGATCCGCCAGCAGTCGGCGCATCGGTTTGTTGAGCGCGTCGCCGCCCTTGCCGGCGAGGCGGTCGCAACTCGCTTTCAAGAGTCTCTCCGACGAAGCCACGGCCAAGGTATTTTTATCGGCCAGCGTGATACAGAAGCCGCCGAGCGCATCGGAGAGATGACCCTCCGTATTCAGACTCAGATGCACTCCCTTGCTGGACGACGCGCCCGCGTTAACCTGACCTTTCACTTTGCCATGCCCCGCCGTGGCGACCGAATAATACGTCAGGTCGTCCGCTTTTTGGGCCTTGATACGATCGCCGTATTCCTTGGCGAGTTTCTTGGCCGCGAGGTGCAAGCGCGCAGTGTCGAAGCGCCCGTGAACGAGGAGGACGTAATCATCTTTCTCCCCGACCATCGCGAGGGTCAGGCGATCGAGGTCGCGGAGTGGATCGAATCCGAGGGCCGTCAACGTCTCGCGGACCGAGTCCATGCCCTTGAGCGCTTGTTTCAACGGCGGCAGGCCGTGCTGCTTAACGACCGGCGCGTGCAACAGTTGCTTGAGATTGATCGACATTACGGCGGTGGTGTTCGCCGGCAAGCCACGGTCGATCTCTCCGGCGACGGCCGCCGAACAGGCCAACAGTGCGAGCGTGAGCAACGCCGCGCTCAACTTCAGACGATACGAGTTCATCCTTCGATCTCTCCGAAAAGAATTGGGCGGACCCTGCCTGACGCGGGTTGGGCCATCACGAGGTGAAGTGGCGAAGGAGTTGGCGGATGGAAGGTGGGATCGTTGTTCGATGCCAACCCAGCAGTGAAAGCAGCATATCCGCAACCGGACTCCGAGGGCAATCGCAACTCAGGCTTCAACCTGCCTCAACCGCGACAGAACTGGTCCGCCTCCTCTCCCTGCGGTAAAATGATGTGCCGCGAGCAATCAACACGTGTAGGGAACCCAAACGGATGGCGCGCATCTACCTGGACAACAACGCCACGACGCGAACCGACCCTCGCGTGGTCGAGGCGATTTTGCCCTATTTCACGGAGCGCTACGGCAACGCGGCCAGCCTCACGCACGAGTTCGGCCGCGAGGCCGACGAGGCCGTCGAGCAGGCCCGCGGACAAGTGGCCCAGTTGATCGGCGCTCATCCGCGCGACCTCGTTTTCACCAGCGGCGCCACCGAGAGCAACAACCTGGCCCTCAAGGGCGTCGCGGCCATGTATCGGACGAAGGGCGACCATCTCGTCACGACCGCTATCGAACACAAGGCCGTCCTCGATCCCATCCGCCGCCTCGGCCGTGAGGGCTGGCAGGTGACGATTCTGCCGGTGGATGCTCAAGGGCGCGTGTCGGTGGAGCAGATCGCGCAAACCTTGACGCCGCGAACGGTCCTTGTCAGCGTCATGGCCGCCAATAATGAGATCGGCACACTCCAGCCGATCGAGGCGATTGGCCGATTTTGCAAGGAGCGCGGTGTGCTTTTCCACACCGATGCCGCGCAGGCGGCCGGCAAGGTGCCGCTCGATGTCGAGAACATGGGCGTTGATCTTCTCAGTATCAGCGCCCACAAGATGTACGGACCCAAGGGCGTCGGCGCTCTGTACGTCCGCCGGCGTGAGCCGCGCGTTCGTCTGGAACCGCAGATGGACGGCGGCGGACAGGAACGCGGCCTGCGCAGCGGAACGTCGAACGTGCCCGCCATCGTCGGCTTCGGCATGGCGTGCGAACTGTGCCGCAACGAGATGAGCGACGAGGCGAGCCGATTGACGGCGTTGCGCGAACGGCTGCGGCTGGGAATTCAGGAGCAGTTGAGCGATGTGACGCTGAATGGCCATCCGACCGAACGTCTGCCGGGCAACCTCAATCTGAGCTTCGCCCACGTCAAGGGCGAGGCGCTGTTGATGGCCCTGCGCGACGTGGCGGTATCTTCCGGCTCGGCTTGCACCACGGCCAGCCTGGAGCCGAGTTATGTTCTGAAGGCCCTTGGACTGGACGACGAGTTGGCCTACGGCAGCATCCGCTTCGGGCTGGGCCGGTTCAACACGGCGGAGGAAGTGGAAGAGGTGGTGCGTGAGGTGGTGCGTGTGGTACATTATCTGCGCGCCCTGAACCCCCTGCACGCGATGGTTTCGCTACAATAAAGGAGGGACTTGTTCCCTCGGACCTGTAATAACGAAAGGGACACTTATGCCAATTACCGTGACGGAAAAGGCGGCGTCGGAAGTCAAGCGCATCATTCAGGAGCAGCAGACGGCCGGCTCGATGCCGGAGAAGATTTATCTGCGTCTGCGCGTCGTCGGCGGCGGTTGCAGCGGCTACCAGCACAAGCTGGACCTTGATCCGGCCGTCAACGAAAAGCTCGATGAGCTGTTCGACTTCCACGGCGTGCCCGTCGTCGTCGATAAACGCAGCCTGATTTACCTGGACAATGCGACGGTCGATTTCCACGATGACCTGAATCGCCGCGGCTTCAGCGTCAGCAATCCGGCTGCCAAAAGCACTTGCGGTTGCGGCAGCTCGTTCTCGATGTAAGCCACCAGCTTGAGAAGCGAACGGCCGGCTGACCCCGGCCGTTCGTCATTTGTTCGCGGCATGCAGGGCGATTAGTTTAGCGGCTAAAACGTCCGGCTTACACCCGGAAGATCGGGGGTTCGATTCCCTCATCGCCCATCTCAATAAGGTTAGCCGCGACGCGCAGCGGAGCGCGGAAGCCTCCGCGCTCCGCTGCGCGTCGCGGCTAACCTTGAATTTGGTTACGGCACCACGGCGGGCGGCGGAACATAGCCGGTCTGCTTCGGGGCGGGGATTTCCAGACTGCTGACCAGCGACAGATCCCGCGCGCCGAGCTTATCGACCTGCTTCGGCGTCATGGTGAAAACGAGGATGTACTGCTCGCCCTCCGGCGTGGCCACCAGATAAAAGTTCTGCACGGCCGTCACGCCGTCCATCTGCCCCAGCGCCGAAAAACGATAAACCCATCGACCGTTCTCGGCCGTCACCTCCCCGGATTGTAGTTCCTTCTCCGGCTCCCAACCGGCCAGGTCGTTCATGGTTTGCTTGAATTCCTCGGCCGAGATGTGCTTGCCCTTATCGGCCTTCTTCCACGGCGTGATCGTCACCTGGGCCACGAAATCGCCGCGGTCCATGTAACGCATCACGAGATGGTCCTTCGCCTGCGAGGTGATGTGCCAGTCACGAACGTAGAGGAACGAATACCGGCCCTGCGGATCGCGGTGATCTAGTTGCAGCATCGGCGGCGGCGGATCCTTGTCCGCCGGCACCGACACCAACGCCACGTCCGACAGCGCGTCCGGCTGCTCGATCGACTGCCGCTTGAGCGTGGTCGTCGATTCCACCACGGTCACGGGACTGGCCGGACCCTGATCGCGCTCGTCCTTCTGCTTCCACTCCAGCGACACGAGGCGTTTCGCCTTGAGATCGAAACGACCGGTCGCTTCGATCTTCAGCTTGGCGATGGCGCCCAAATCAATGCCGGTGGCCGTGCCCGTCAGACTGAAGGTCGCCGTGTCATCCGCGACCGATTCGAGCTTGCCCGTCAGCGCGTGCTCGGTCAGCCCCTCGAAATTGCACAGCGCTTGCACGACGTTGGCCGGCACCTTCCAGGTATCGCCAACCGCCACGTCCTTGCCGGCCAATACGCCGGTGACAGCGGCACTGTCGAAGTGTCCCGCGGTCAGGTCCAGCTCCTCGCGGGTCAGCGCGCCGGCCGGCGAATAGACCAACCCCTGATCCTTGTAGCGCTGGGACACGAACAGCCGGCGATCCGGGCGGAGGGTGCGCTCGACGCGGTCGGACCCAACCGTGATCGTCGCTTTCGCCGTCTCGTAGGAGCGGGCGGTCTTCTGCACGGCGCCATCGGCGGCGGCGAGGATGCGTTCGGGGTATTCGTGACTGGCGGAGGCTTCGAGTTTGAGCGGAACGGTTTTGTCATCCTTCCGAATACGCATTTCGCCGGACAGCTTCATGTCGATTTGGATTTTGAAGCAATCGCCGGCCTGCACTTTCTCGGCCAACGTGCAGGTCTGTCCCCAGCCGGCCGGCGTCGCCGCCAGCAGCAGTCCCATCGTCGCCAGCATGCGTCCCGCGCCCATCGTCTCGCCTCCTCTGGTCCGAATCTGGCCCATAACCACTGGGCGGCGCGGGACGATACCGTGGAGGGCATGTGTGGTCAACGGCGGAAAGGCGAACGGCCGGCGTCAGCCGGCTGGTGCAGTTCTCACCAGCCGGCTGACGCCGGCCGTTCGCCGAAGAAGACTGGCTTACGTGGTCGGTGGATTCTCCGGCGGGTTTTGCTCTTGCTGCGGCGCGGGTGGCGCGCTCGCCTCGGGCGCCGGGGCGGGCGGCGCTATCGGCGGCGTCTCGGCGGGCGGCGCGGGCGGCGGCGTCTCCGTTACACGCGGGGCCGGGGCTGGCGTCCGGGCGCGGACCTTGGTTTCGCCTTCCTTCAACAATTCGATGAACGCCGTGCGGCCGGCGTCGCCGAGCCGGCGCTCGTGCCGCTTGATGATCCGTGTATAACCACCCGGACGGGTGGCGAAGCGCGGCCCGATCTCCTTGAACAGCTTGCGGAGGACCGAATCGTCGGTCGGATTGCCCTTCTCATCGAGGAACGGCACCTTGGAGGCGGGGCCGAGACGGGCGAGAACCAGGCGGCGCGAATGCAGCGTGCCCTTCTTGGCCAACGTGATCAGCTTCTCGACGAAGCGACGCAGTTCCTTGGCCTTCTCGACGGTGGTGATGATCCGTTCGTGCTCCACCAGCGCGCAGGTCAGATTGCGCATCAGGGCCAGGCGGTGCGTCGCGTTGCGGCCCAGTTTGCGTCCGGCTTTCAGATGTCTCATGGCAGTCCCAACTCGTTAGAAGTCAATATGACCGCAAATCAAGAAGAGCTAACCACAGAGAAAACAGAGAACACAGAGAAAGACACAGAAAAAACAATAACAAAGAAGAAAAGCAATAGGAGCGATTTGCTTTCACTTTTCCTTTGTCTCTTCTTTTCTTTTCTGTGTTTTTCTCTGTGTTCTCTGTGACTCTGTGGTTAGTTCTTCTTTGTCAGCGTCGCAGCGAGGCCGGTAGTTTCATTCCCAGGTACAGGCCGCGCTCTTCCAGTTTGAGCTTCACTTCCTTCAGCGTCGTTTCGCCGAAGTTGCGCACTTCCAGCAATTCGTCGTCGCCGCGCATGACCAAGTCGCGCACCGTGGTGATGCCCTCGGATTCCAGACAGTTCGTCGCTCGCACCGACAACTCCAGCTCGGCCAGGCTCATGTTCAGCTTGCGCTCCAGTTCGTGATCGACCTGATCGCCGCTCGCGCCCAACTCGGCGCGGTCTTCCATGCTGATCTCCGGTCCCGGCTCGGCGTACTGGATGAACGGATTGAGGTGCTTTCGCAGGATCTTCGCCCCCTCGACGAGGGCCATCTGGGGCGACACCGTGCCGTTGGTCCAAATCTCGATGATGAGCTTGTCGTAGTTGGTGCGCTGGCCGACGCGCGTGTCCTCGATCTCGTGCTTGACGCGCACCACCGGCGAGAAGCTCGAATCGACCGGAATGACGCCGATCTCGCGCTCCTGCTCGACGTTCTCGTCGGCCATGCGATAGCCCCGGCCGTTTTCGACGCGCATCTCGACGACGAAGGGCACGTCGTCGGTCAGCGTGGCGATGATGTGGTCGGGGTTGATGATTTCGACGTCCTGCTCGGTGATGATGTCGGCGGCCTTGACGACGCCGCGCTCGTGCCGCTCGATGCGGATGGTTCGCGGCGAATCGCTGGCGTTCTTCACCACCAGGCTCTTGATGTTGAGGATAATGTCCGTGACGTCCTCGACGACGCCGGGGATGGTGCTGATTTCGTGCTGCACGCCCTGGATCTTGACGCGCGTGACGGCGCTGCCTTCCAAGCTCGACAGCAGAATGCGGCGCAGGCTGTTGCCGACGGTGACGCCAAAGCCGCGCTCGAACGGCTCGGCGGTGAACTTGCCGTAGGTATCAGTCAGCGTCGAGCGATCGCTCGCCACGCGGTTGGGCAATTCCAAGCCACGCCATCGAATACGCATGTTCCACCATCTCCAACAGTTCGCGGCCGCTTGCGGCTTAGCGCTAAGCCGCAAGCGGCCGTGAACCATGTGTGTTAACGGGAGCAGACCTCAATAATCAGCTGTTCGTTGATGTCCTGGATGCGTGGATCGACGTCGCCGCGGGTGGGCAGACGGGTCATGCGGCCCTCAGGCGGCTCGTTGCCGGCGCGCTCCAGGAAGTCGGGCACAGGGGGCGGATTCTCTTGCAGATGGAGCTTGACCAGTTGCATACTGCGCGGCCGGCCCTTGACCGTGACCGTATCGCCGGCCTTGAGCAACAGGCTGGGGATGTTGCAATGCCGGCTGTTGAGTTGGACGTGGCCGTGCGTCACCAACTGGCGGGCCGCCGCCCGGTTCGGCGCGAAACCGAGACGATGGACCACGTTGTCGAGGCGGCGCTCCATGATGGTCAACAACACCTCGCCGGTGTTTTCCTTCGAGCGCGAGGCCAACTCGAAATAGCGGCGAAACTGGCGCTCCAGAATGCCGTAAAAGCGTTTGAGCTTCTGTTTCTCGCGAAGGCGGATGCCGTACTCGCTGGGCTTGCCGCGACGGTGCCAGTGCATGCCGGGCGCCTGGTTGCGGCGCTCGATGGCGCACTTGGGACTCTCGCAACGGCTGCCCTTGAGGAACAGCTTGATGCCTTCACGGCGGCAGAGTTTACAAACGGGGTCGGTCGTGCGTGCCATTGGTTCCTTGCTGGTCTCTTCTCTCCTGAGCGGGGGGCGTAAGCCCCCTGAGCGCATCTCAGGGGGCTTACGCCCCCCGCTCAGAGAAGCCCTAGTTGATCACACTCGGCGTTTCTTCGGCGGCCGGCAGCCATTGTGCGGCAGCGGCGTGACGTCCTCGATGGCCTTGATGTTCAGGCCGGACTGCTGCAAAGCGGTGATGGCCGACTCGCGGCCGGAGCCGGGACCCTTGACGCGCACCTCGACCTCCTTGAGGCCGAACTTGGTGGCGCGCTCGGCGGCCACCTCGGCGGCGCGCTGGGCGGCGAACGGCGTGCTCTTACGGCTGCCCTTGAAGCCGACCGTGCCGGCCGACGAGTAGCACAGCGTATCGCCGTTGGTGTCGGTGATGGTGACGATGGTGTTGTTGAACGTCGCCTTGATGTGGGCCACGCCCCGGCTGACGTTGCGTCGTTGCTTGCGTTTCTTGCTCTTGGCCACGGATGCGATTCTCCCTGTGCGCTAGCCGCGCATTTCCTTGACGCCCTTCTTGCCGGCCACGGTCTTGCGCGGTCCCTTGCGGGTGCGGGCGTTGGTGCGCGTCCGCTGGCCGCGCACCGGCAGACTGCGACGATGGCGGAAGCCGCGATAGCACTGAATGTCCTTCAACCGGGCGATGTTCTGCTGCACCTGGCGGCGTAACTGGCCCTCGACCGTGTATTCGTCGCGGTCGAGAATGTTCGCCAGGCGAGCGATCTCTTCGTCGCTGAGTTCCTTGGCGCGGCGCTGCGGATTGACGCGCGCCTGTTCGCACAGACGCAGGGCCAGCGTCGGCCCGATACCGTAGATGTATCGCAGCGAAACGTGCGTCGGCTTGTCGTTGGGCAGGTCAACACCCAGGATACGCGGCATGATGGATCTCCTCGCTCAACCCTGGCGCTGCTTGTGACGGGGATTGCTGCAAATCACCAACAGCTTGCCGTGCCGTCGCACCAGCTTGCAGTTTTCACAGATGCGCTTGACACTCGTTCGGACCTTCATCGTCGGCTCCCACAGCAAAGATTATGCCAGAGTAGGAAAGCGTAAATATAGCAATCCATGCCCACCCCGGCAAGGGGGGAAGTACACGTCTGTCCGGCGACACGGAGAAATGTCCGCGGTTCGGGCATGGTCATTTCTTCCGCTTGAACGGCTTCCGCCGGGGTGGTCCTCGGCTGCACGACTCTTGCCCTTGCGGCTATCCGGAGACGCGCCGTCGGCGGGGTGTTCTTCGCCGGCCGCGGCGTCGGCCGCCCAAGCGCGAAAAGGGTCCGGGTATGCGTGGGGTCGAGGACGGAGCGGCGGGGACAACCCCACGAGCTTTCGAGGTCAGATGCATGAAGTCATCCGAGGAAACGATGCTCACCCTCGCTCATCCATCCTCGAACCCGCGCACACCAACGCCGAAATCCGGTCGCTTGACTTCCTCTTCGATCTCGTTAGGATAATCACACTCATCAGGTGACTCCGCCTGACAATCCGCACGCTCGTTCGGAAGAGAGTGACAGGGATGGCACGGACAACATCCATGATACGCTGTTGGCACCGGATGGCCCATCACTGCCGTCCCCTCGCGTTCCTCTGCTGCTTGCTGCTGCCGCCGCTGGACACTCTGCCTTTCCTGGAAGTGTTTCTCGAGATTTCCGTAACCGACAACGAAGATGATGATTCGTCCCTCAGCGATGCGGATCGAATCCTCGATCTGGGCGGCGAATCGGTGCGGTCTTCGCGACGACAAGTCCTCAATCCCTGCGCGGCCGTCCTGGAAATCATCTCACGCAGACCCGGTGCTTCCTGCCGTGGCCAGTGTCTCGCCGCCTTGCCCGGTTGTGAACACGGCCGGCGCAACGGACTCGGCACGCCTCTTCGCTGTTAGTGCGCTCCCCTCCAGCATCCGCGATCGAACAGCGTCGTTCGACGATGGGCTCTCGGTTCGCGCTGCCGTTGCTGGAAGCGAAAGCCGTTTGTCCCACCGGGCCGGCGCCAGCCGTTCGGCCCGCCACTACGAACTTCCATTTGGAGGAGCGCACATGCTCGTGTTAACTCGTAAAGAAGGCGAACAGATCGTGCTTGGAGAGAACATTCGCGTCACCGTCCTGGCGATCAAGGGAAAGCGCGTCCGGTTGGGAGTATTCGCACCGCCGGACGTTTCCATTGTTCGGGAGGAACTCGGCCCGCTGGATGATTCCCTTCGCACGCCCTCGCCTGCGGTCCGGAAGCTGATGAGAGGGTAAGTGGTCCTTCAACCTTCCGTGGCTAGGTTGGAGTCCCGGCTTCGGCCCGCTCCGTCCGCCTGAAGGCAGGACTCCAACCGCTTACTTGGAGCTTCGTTGGCGAAGCGAACCGCGGTGCACAGCCGGCACGATTGCTAGAATGAGAAGTTGGGCAAGCGGGGGAAACCGACGACGCGACCGACCGGCTGAAGCCGAGGGGAGCGCGCGTCCGATTTCTCTTCCCAGTTCACCGCCGAGATCGACACTGCGGAGGCCGGGTATGTTCGAGGAACTGGATCGGTTGCGCGACGTGAAGGAATTGTTCGCCCTGCTGACCCATTATCAGCAGTTGGGAGAACCCGATCGACAAGTCTGGCAGGACCGGCTTACCGAACTGAACGGCGTCGGAACGCGCGAACTGGTCAAGCTGCACGGCGAACTGTTGGCTTACGGATGGTTGGAACAGAACACCGGCCTGACGCCGGTGCTGCGTCCGGGAGCGGCGGCCAACTGCTATCGCATCACCCCCGCCGGCATTCGGGCGCTCAAACAAGTCCGCGCACGCGAAGTTCAGCCCGCCTGAGTCTTGCTTTCCCTCCCAAACGGGTTATTCTGGGAGTGGGATCGCCCTTCGATTCTCGCGCTGTCGCGCACGCTGTCTCCATCTCCTCGCCGAATTTCCTCTCCGAAGCGGGCGAACGGTCCCCCGACTTCGGAGAGGTTCCTGCAAGTCCGCGTGAAAGGGGGAGATCATGAGGCTCGACGATTTGCTGGTCAGCCGTCACATCGCCTTCCAGCGCTTGCCGCACCGGCGAACGTACACGGCCAACCGCATGGCCCAGGCGCTGCACGTCAAGGGCCACGAAGTTGCCAAGACCGTGCTTGTCCGCACCGGCGCCGGCCACGTCCTGGCCGTGCTGCCGGCCACGCACCACATCGACCTGGAACAGCTCGGCGCGGATCTCGGCGGAGAGCGCGTCGAACTGGCCAGCGAGGACGAGATGGGGAAATTGTTCCCCGACTGCGAATGCGGCGCGGTGCCGCCGTTCGGCAGCCTCTACCAGATGCCGACCATCATGGACGACAGCCTGGCCGAGGACCAAACCATCGTTTTCGAGGGCCCCGATCACGAACAGGCCATCCGCATGTCGATGGCCGATTACGAGGCGCTCGAGCACCCGCGCCACGGACGTTTCGCCCATCGTTGACGAACGGTCGGCGAACGACAAGCCCGGAGCGCCAGCGACGGGCGCTTTTGACTCGTCGCTGGCGCTTCGGGCTGGCAAAAGTTCCGTAGGGGAGGACACATCATGACACATCGACATTCCGGCCGAGGGTTGGCCGAGGTCATCGTTCACGCCAACAGTTATCGCGAATCGCACGAACAGGCCCGCCTCTCACCCGATGCGCCGGCGCTGACCATCGCCATCAGCCGGCAGGCCGGCGCCGGCGGAACGTCCATCGCCACGGAGGTCGGCACTCGACTCGGCTGGCCGGTCTACGATCACGCCCTTGTCGAGCGCATCGCTCAGGAAATGCATCTGCGCGCCAAGCTGATCGAAAGCGTGGACGAACGGCACACGAGCTGGCTGGTGGACTGCGCCGAGTCGTTCAGCCAGGCGCCGCTGATCAACGCCAGCGCCTACGTTCGCCACCTGATTCAGACGATCCTGTCGCTGGGAGCGCATGGCTCGTGCATCATTGTCGGCCGCGGTGCCGCGCAAATCCTACCGCCGGTGGCGACGCTGCGCGTGCGCGTGGTGGCCGACCGCGCCGACCGCGTTCGCGGACTGAGCCGCGAACTGGGCATCTCGCGCGAAGACGCCGACTACCGGCTCGACGGCATCGAGCGCGAGCGCCTTCGCTTCGTCGAGGACCATTTCCGCAAAGACCCGCGCGATCCGCAGCACTTCGATCTGGTGCTGAACTCGTCGTGCTTTTCTTACAGCGAGTGCGCCGATCTTATCGTCGAGGGGCTGCACCGCCTGGAAGCCCGCGTCAAGTCCGGCATCGTGGCGGCGCGCGGATGAACGACCGAAGGAGGGGAAACCTCCCTCTTCTCAGACGATTCGCCTCTTGCTACATTGATTTTTTAAGACGAAACTCGGCACGAGCCGGAGTCGTCCGCAAAGGGAGGATCGCGTGGCCTCGATCAACTACAGCCAGGTGCGCAAGGGAATGGTCATCGTCGGCGAGGACGGCCAACTTTACGCCGTGATCGACCGCGACCTGAACACGCCCGGCAACTGGCGCGCCATCCTCAACTTGAAGCTGAAGAACCTCAAAACCGGGGCCGTCACGCCCCGGCGCTTCAAGCCCGAAGACAAGGTCGAACTCGCCTACCTCGACAAGCGGCCCATGCAGTATCTCTACAAGGAAGGCGACGGCTACGTCTTCATGGACAAGGAAACCTTCGACCAGGTCACGCTCAGCGAAGAGTTGGCCGGCGAAATGATTCTCTATTTGAAGGAGAACGAGGACGCCCAGGTCACGTTCTACGACGGCAAGCCGATCAGCCTGGAGTTGTCGGCCACCGTCGATTTGAAGGTTGTCGAAACGGCGCCGTCCGTGAAAGGCGCAACGGCGGCCGCTCAGTACAAGCCGGCGACGCTGGAAACCGGCCTGCAAATCACCGTGCCGCCGTTCATCAGCATCGGCGAGGTGGTGCAAGTCGATACGCGCACCGGCGAATATCTCAGCCGCGCCAAGTAAGAGGGCAAAACGAACCGTGGCATTGATTGCATACAGCGAACTGCGCCGGGGCATGATTATGGTCGAGGACGGTCAACTCTTCCAGGTTCTCGACCGCGACCTGAAGACCCCCGGCAACCTGCCGTCCAAATTGCGCATCAAGGTGAAGAACCTCAAAACCGGCTTCGTCAACGATAAGCGCGTCCATCCCGAGGACAAAGTCGAGACGGCCTATCTCGATACGCGCGCCATGCAGTATCTCTACAAGGAAGGCGACGACTTCGTCTTCATGGACAACGAGACGTTCGATCAGATCCATCTGAACAAGGAATGGGTCGGCGAGCAGATGTTGTTCCTGAAGGAGAACGACGAGGTCAAGGTGGTGATGTACGAGAGCAAGCCGCTGAGCCTGGAGTTGCCGAACACGGTGGAGCTGAAGGTGACGGAGACGGACCCCGCCCTGAAGGGAGCGACGGCGGCCGCGCAGTATAAGCCGGCGACGCTGGAAACGGGTCTCAAAATCAGCGTGCCGCCCTTCGTGGCCATCGGCGACGTGTTGTCCATCGACACGCGCACGGGCGAATACCTCAGCCGCGCCAAGTGAGTGCCGAGGAGGGCGAACGGCCGGCGTTAGCCGGCTGGTGGGATACTTCACCGGCCGGCTGACGCCGGCCGTTCGCCTGCCGTGGTGCATTGTGTTGTGGGGAAAAAAGAGGAGTAGGGAGGGGTTCGGAACGCCGGGGGGACAAACCCCGATGAAGAGGCAAGGCGAATTATGAAACACCAGGCGGCCGAGTGAAAGACCCTCCCCACTTCCTCCAAGCCTACTCCGGCGACGGCTTCGCTTCAAGAGGCTGCCCGTCACTCGGACTTGGACTCGCGGACTGCGTCGTCGGCGTGGTGTGGCAGGGCGTGCAAGTCGCGGCAGGCTGTTTTTCCGATTGCAGCGATATCACCCCCCCCAGCGCGGCGGAACCGCCCAGCAAAGCGAGTACGGCGAGCACGATCAGATAACGCAGCCGGCTCAGACGCATCGCGCTCATCGTTTCATTCATCAGTTCGATGACGCCGGACGAAATCCCGGACAGCGCCTGGCCTAGCGCCGCCAAGAGGGCCGCATGCACGGTCACGTGGACCAGTACCGGCGTGACCGACGCCAGCGGCGAACTGTGCTGTTCGAGCAGATGGGTCAGGGACATGGCCCCCGGCAGCCAACCGCGCAGGGCCAACCGGCTCCGCAGCCGCTCCCGCGCCCGGCCGACGCGCGACTGGATCGTCCCGCGCGGGCAGCCCAGGTGCTCGGCCGCCTCCTCGCAGGTCTTCCCTTCCAGATGGCAGAGGACGAAGGCCGTACGGTACTTTTCGGGAATCTGGCTCAACTCGGCATCGAGCAAGCGGCGCAGCTCGCGCCAGGCCGTGATGTCGGCCGGGTCGCTGCTCTTGGGATCGATTGGCAAATCGTCCAGCGGTTTTTCCACCTGACCGCGACGCGCGGCGCGCGATCGCGCCCGCAGGGCGATGCGATAGGCGACCATGTACAGCCAGCCGCTGAGCGATTCGCGTTTGCCGATGGAGGCGGCCTTGCGGGCCAGGGTGAGGAAGGTCGCTTGAAAGGCGTCCTCGGCGTCCTGCGTGTGATGCAGCACGCGGCGGCACACGCCGAACACCATCGGGCCATGTCGCCACATCAGCAGCTCAAACGCCGCCTCATCGCGCTCGCGGAGAAAGCGTTCCAGCAATTGCGAGTCGGTGACGACCCCGGACAGCGAGGGCCGCAGCCGACGCTGTACGTTTTCCAGAATTGTTGGTAAGGAAGGTGTCGCCATGCTTTCCTCTCCGCAATGGAGTCATTCTACCACCATAGAGACTCCCTCCTCGATTCGGAATCCAGTTTTTTTCCAACGGTTCGTCCGGCGACAGGGAGACTTCGAGGGAAAACAAAAGGCCGGCGCATGGGTCCCAAGACCCACGCCCCGGCCGGCGTGAAGCGGTCTCTCGTTGTTACGCCGACATCAGACGATCGAGCACGCCGATGTGCGACCGTGCCTTGCGCAGCAAGGTGTTACGGATAGCATCCTTGCACACGGCCGGCACCGAGTCGTCTTTCAGCACGCGCTCGTAGGAGTTGACGCCGTGCTCCTCACCTTCCTTCAGCGCCTTCATCGCCGCCGTGTTGCCGAACAGTTTGGCCGACCCCTCGACCGCCTTGGCCCACATGCCCCAGGCGCCGGAATCCTGGTCCGGTTTGCCGCCCAGCTCGTGAATGTGCTGGCGAATGGCGTTGGCCGCCGTCCGATGATCGTCGCGGATTTGTCGCAAATCGGCGGCGCCGTGCTCGTCTCCCACTTTCGCCATCGCTTGCTGATACGTTTCCGTGGCCGACAACTCGCCGCGAAGCAGACTGTTGAGGGCATCGCAATTACTGGTCGTCTTGTTCATCACTGATCTCCTGTTCGGATACTGGGCCTCTTAATCGTCCCGATCGCGCCGGGCGCGATCCTTATTATCTTTGGAGCAACCGTCGTGCCGGGGTTTGGCGATTAGTCCGCTATCGGGACCACTGATGCTTCAAAGCCGGACGGAGGATGCAATTATTTCGGGAGTCGATAATATTCTGATAATGACAAATGCGGTCGAGGATCGACCGTGGAGGATCCATGAACGCGCTCAACGAGAAACCGCCGGCCCGTCGTTCGGCAGGCTTGCTTCTGCATCCAACCTCGCTGCCGAGTCCATACGGCATCGGCGACTTTGGCCCGTCGGCCTACGCCTGGGTGGATGCGCTGGTGGCGGCCCGGCAGACGTGGTGGCAGGTGCTGCCGCTGGGACCGACCGGCTACGGCGATTCGCCCTACCAGGGTTTCTCCGCCTTCGCCGGCAACCGTTATCTCATCAGCCCGGAACTGATGGTCCGCGAGGGACTTATCAAGGAAGCTGACCTTACCGGCGTGCAGTTCCCGGCTCAATACGTGGACTTCGGTTCCGTCATTCCCTTCAAGACGGCCCTGCTGACGCGGGCGTGGGAGAACTTCCTGTCCGGCTCGGCCGCGCCCTTGCGTTCGGCGTTCGAGGCCTTCTGCGTGCAGGAGGCGCGTTGGCTCAACGATTACGCCCTGTTCATGGCCCTCAAGGATTCGCACGCCGGCGCCAACTGGATGGATTGGCCGCGCGATTTGACGATGCGCCAGCAGGCGGCGCTGAAGGACGTTCGGCGGCAACTCAGCCGCGCCGTTGGTCTGCATCAGTTCACGCAGTTTTTGTTCTTCCGCCAATGGAAGGAATTGAAGCACTACGCCAACAGCCGCGGCGTTTACCTCATCGGCGACGTGCCCATCTTCGTCTCCAGCGACTCGGTGGACGTATGGGCCAACCCCGAACTGTTCCTGCTCGACGAGGACCGCCGGCCGACCGTCGTGGCGGGTGTGCCGCCGGACTACTTCTCGGCGACCGGCCAGCGCTGGGGCAATCCGCTGTACGATTGGGAGGCGCTCAAGCGCACGCGCTACGCCTGGTGGATCGCGCGTCTGCGGGCCATGCTGGGGCAAGTCGATCTGGTGCGGTTGGATCACTTCCGCGGTTTCGAGGCGTACTGGGAGATCCCCGCCGACATGCCGACGGCGGAGACGGGCCGCTGGGTGTCGGTGCCCGGCGCCGATTTCCTGCAAACGGTGCGCGACGCCTTCGGCGGCCTGCCGCTGATCGCCGAGGATCTGGGACTCATCACCCCGGAGGTCGAGGCGCTGCGCGACCGCTTCAAACTTCCGGGCATGCGCATCCTGCACTTCGCCTTCTACGGCGATCCGAAAGATCGCTTTTTGCCGCACAATTACGAGCCGAACGCCATCGTCTACACCGGCACGCACGACAACGATACGACGATCGGCTGGTACGCGACGCTGCAAGAACACGAACGGCGTTTTCTGCATCGCTACAAGCCGAACGGCTGCGGCGACATCGCCTGGGATCTGATTCGCATGGCGTGGTCTTCGGTGGCGAATTACGCGCTGGCGCCGCTGCAAGACGTTATGAGCCTGGGTTCGGAGGCGCGCATGAACCTGCCCGGCCGCGAGTCGGGTAACTGGAGTTGGCGTTTCACCGAGAACATGCTGACGCAGCCGCTGCTCGACGGACTCGCGGAGTTAACGGAGGTGTATTACCGCTGATTCGCCTTGAGCGCTCGCCCCAGTCGCGCCGCCGAACGCAAGCAGGCCGCGCGGGTGCCGCCGACGCGCAGCGTGTACACCGTTAATCGCAACGGCGTGTGCGTGAACCGATACTCCCACCGCTGCCATTTCTTCCCCGGATAGACCAGGGCGACGCCCTGCGCCCCGAGCGTCGTGCCGTAGGCCAATACCTGATACAGATCCGCCGTCACCAGACTTTTCGGCAGGCGCTTCCACTTGGCATCGACGACCAGCACCGGCCGGCCGTCGCGGTCGAGGGTCACGTCCGGCCGCACCGTCACATCCGGCTCATCGGCAACGGGCCGATTGACCGTATGCGTTATCTGCACCGAGACCGTGTGACGCCGGCTGCGGGCGAACGCCTCGACGACGCCGCGCGTGACGTGCCG
The DNA here is from genome assembly GCA_036557825.1 of Gemmataceae bacterium. Taxonomy (GTDB): domain Bacteria; phylum Planctomycetota; class Planctomycetia; order Gemmatales; family Gemmataceae; genus JAJPHU01. The sequence goes on along the minus strand of DATBGU010000146.1, from coordinate 16,484 downwards.
CTCGAAAACGCGCTCCATATCCAGCAGAAAGCCAGGCATCAGGCCGTCGGCCAGCAAGCGGCACAGATCGAGCAGCGGCCGATACTCCGCCGGTAAAATCGCCGACTCGATCGCTTCCCACAACTGCGGAGTTATGGGGACCGAGGCGATGCCTTCAAAGCCAGTCAGTGCGTGCCGCAGAGCGGCGCGCGCGTCCGCGCCGAGCAGCGGCGAGGCGAGCAGCCCCTCCGCCGTCGCCTTCGCCGCCCGATTGCACGGTACGTCCGCCGTGAGATCGTCGAACCGGCCATGCAGCTGGTCCTTGCGTCCGGGCGCTTGGCGCAACTGCGCCGGCAGATCGAGCCGGCCATGCAGCATCGTGCCCTGCTCGCTGCGCTCCCGGTACTCACGGTGCAGTCCGGCGGCGACGCGCTCACTTATCCGGCGAGCGAGCTGCCCTGCGAGAAACTCCAGTACTTCGGTCCCCGCCATCGGTGTGACGGTATCGTTCGCGGCCGGCGCCTCGGCGAGCGGATCGAGCATGGCGAAGACGTTCGCCAGCGGAATTTTCGGCCGAATCACCATCCGGCACGTCGGCGTCCCCAGCACGCCGACGCAACCCAGCGCCGTCAGTCGATAGCGGTCGCGCCGCCCCGTCGGCAGTACTTCAAAGTGCGCGCGATGATGTTCCAGCAGGAACGCGACATCCGCCGTCGCCAGCCGGGCGATGTGCGGCACCCGTTCGGTGAGGACCAGCGTGCGCGGTTGCGGGAGGGAGTGCATGCGTCATCGGGGGTTGAAAGGCGGCAGCGGCATTATGGGCGGTGCGGGTTGCTTCGGTTGTTTGGGCCGAGGCGGCTGCCGACGCTCGGCCACGTCCCACAGACGAAAACCAATGTCTACTCCAGGTAGGTCTGGGTGTTCGCGGTCGAGGTTGCCATCGTCATCGACGCCGTCGTTGCCGACCGCGTAGACGATGAGACCGTCTTCGAGCTGGCGATAGCGCAGCGGCTGGCCGTCGAAGGGATCGAGCGGCACAGCAGCCAGATATTTGGGACAGAGTTGGTCGAGCGATTCGGGCCAGCGCTTGTGATCTCGCCGGTAGCGCTCGGCGGCGAGGGCGGCGTTCAGACAGCGCAGGTAGCCGTGATTGCGCCGGGAGGCATTGCCCATTATGGTGACGGCCGGCAGAAAAAAGCGCGTCAAAATGGCGTTTTTCGGCAGATTGCGGCCTTCCTGATCAAGTTGCTGCTCGGCCGCACTCTGTTCAGGCGAAGGCAGCTGTGCGAGGGCGACCCATCGGCTCATCAGCGCCAGCATCATCGGATGCTCGTCGCGGAGGTTATCGCGATAAACGAATCCGAAAAGGCGCTCGTTCCAGTCCTTGCGGTCATCGGACAGACTACTAAATGAGATGTCTCCGCTCTCAAGGGCGTCCATCGTCGCGTGGTCGGCGGCCCGTTCGCCGCGGGCGCTGACGAGGAGTTCCTGGAAGGCGTCTTCGTCGGCCAGCAAGCGCTGGAACGCCGCCATCTCTTCGGGCGGCGGCTGTCCCTGCGCTAGCGCGCGTTCGACGCCTCGACAGGCCAAGGTCGTACTGCGGATGCGAACCAATTGCGAGACGGCGAACGGCTCATCCCCCACCGACCGGCCCGCGTTGAATGCGGCTAGGCAATGAATCATCGCGTCGAGGGCGTCGCCTTCCTGATCGCGTCGCATTGCATCGTAGGCCAGCAGCCCCGCGACGCGGCGCGTCGCATCCAGACCAGGCAGCAGCGTACCGAAGACATTGCGTTGATATTCGATGTGATGGCGCCCGCGCGGCCGGCTGGCCAGTTTGCGCGCTTCCTTCAGGGCTGGACGGACGTTATCGAGTTCCCGCTCCAACCGCCCGAAGTCCTCGGCGGCCAACTGCTCCTCCGGAGCGAGGTGAGCGAACAGGTCGTCAAAGTCCTTCGGCGGCCAGTCCTTCGGCAGCAGTTTGGCGGCAGCGACGACGACGCGAGCACTATTCTCTTCTTCTGGGATTTGCTCGCGCGCCGCCTCGATGTCCGCAAGCCGCCAGCCCGGTTCCGCGCGGTCGATCTCCGCCAGCGTTTCGTCGAGCCGTTTGCTGACCTGATAGTGCCGCCATGTCTGCGTGCAGGCGGCGACGATCAGAAGCACCAGCAGCATCATGCCCAAGCGCTTCAGCCAGAAGCCCAAGCACCCCGGTCGTTTCTTGCGCTCGGAGGGTTCTTCGTGTGTCTGCACGGTCGCTCACCTTCCGGGATTGATTTCAGGCGGTTTGGGGCGCGGCGGCTGACAACGTTTCGTCACGTCCCACAGGCGAAAACCGATGTCCACATCGAACTCGGAATCATTCGGGTCTGGACCGATATTGCCGTGGTTATCGACGCCGTCATCATCAACCGAATAGATCACCACGCCGTCTTGGACACGGCGATAGCGCAGTGGTTTGCCGTCAAAGGGATCGAGCGGCACGGTATCCATGTACTTCGGACAGAGTTTGTCGATGGTGTCCGGCCATGTCTCTTTCTCGTGGCGATAGCGCTCGGCGGCGAGGGCGACGATCGTGCTGCGAAGGTGTACGTGTTTACGCTTGGAGGAGGACTCTAACTGAAACAAGGAAAGAAGTGGCCCAGTCCAGGTGTCGGATCGCGGCAAGGTGCGGATCTCCTGATCGAATGTTCGTTTCGCTGCGGCTTGTTCTTCCGGAGGCGTTTGCGCGAGTGCGATCCAACGATTCACCACCTTCAGCATGATAGGATGCTCCATGCAGAAGTCCTCGCGAACAGTCCAACCAAGCAGGCGTTGTTTCCAGCTCGGTGGTTCCCTGGTCCACTCGCTGACGGAGACGTCGCCGCTCTCCAGAGCATCGAGCAGAGCATGCTGTTCGGCGCGTTCGCCGCGCGCGGCGATCATCAGATCGGGGAACGCATCCTCCTCGCTCAGCAGCGTCTGCAGGGTCTTCAGTTCCTCCAGCGAAGGTTCACCTAGCGCCAGGGTCCGTTCGATGGCCCGACAGGCGTCCGTTACGCGACCGCCGCGGATCACTTGGGATATCAAGAGGGGTTCGTCGCCGAGCGAGCGGCCGGCGTTCAGCACCGCCCGGCACGAGTTCAGCGCGCCATTTGGGTCTCTCACCAGATTTCGATGGAGCGCATCGAAAGCGAGCAGTTTCACCACTTCGCCAGTGTGGGTCTGATCCTTAAGCAAGATGCGCGATATGTTGCGCGGATAGCTGATGTGATGACGTCCGCGCGGCATCGCCCTCAGTTTACGGGCTTCGGTCAGCGCCGGCCCGACATCTGCCAGTTCCTTCGTCAAGCGGTTGAAATCTTCCGGGGGAAGCATTTCGGGCGGATTCCGGCGGTCGAGCAAATCACCGATTTCGCGCGGCGGCCAACCGTCCGGCAACAGTTTGTAGGAAGCAACGACGACACGGGCGCTGTTCTCTTCCTCCGGCACCTGCTCGCGCGCCGCCTCAAGGTCTTCCAAACGCCAACCCGGTTCAGCTTGATCCAATTCGGCCAGCGCTTCGTTGAGGCGCTTTTGGTTCGTGTGATGCCACCACCTTTGAGCGCCCAATACGAGGAGCGCCAGGGCCAGCACACCCCAGCCGATGCGTATTAGCCAGCGCCGCCACCAGGACCGACGAGGTTTCTTGATCGTCGTCGATTGCTCGGACGCACTCATGGGCTGCGCTCCTGAGAGGTGTTGCTGGGCTACACGCTCCTCGCACGCTGCCGGCGTCCGCGACGTTGTGAACTGCCGTCGAGGAGTTGATCGAGTTCGTAAGCCGCCAGGCGCGCAGGCTGGCCGGCGAAGTGTTCTTCCAACAGCGGCCGGACGTGATGCTGCCAGATGATGCGCAGCCGTGCCTCATCGAGATCCGGCACCATGAAATAACTGTGGCCGACCTGCCCCTGCGGTCCCAGGTCGGCACGCAACCGCGCATTCATACGCTCGAACAGCGTCAGCACGCGCTCGGCGAAGGCGGCGCCGGCGGCGGGCGTGTGCGCTTGCAACCAACGCGCCAGGACCGAGGCGTCGGGCGGCATCTCCAAAAACGAGAAGCGACGACGCAACGCTTGATCGATCAGGGCCACCGAACGATCCGCTGCATTCATGGTCGCCAGCAGAAACAGGTTCGCCGGCAGCCGGAAGCTGCGCCGCGAACACGGTAGGCACACCGACTGCTCGCGGTATTCCAACAGATACAGCAGCTCGCCGAAGATGCGGGGTAGGTTGCCGCGATTGATCTCGTCGATCAGCAGAACGTGCGTCTCGGCGGGGCGGCGGCTGGCCTCGGCGGCGAAGGCGCACAGTAACCCCTCCTCGACGGGATACGTCACGTCGGAGCGGCCATCGACCGTCACCGAACGCACCTTGATGCCCTCGACGAACTCCTCGTAACTGTAGGCGGGATGGAACTGCACCAGACGGATGCACTCGTCGCGGCCGCCGGTCAGCAGCCGCGCCAGGTGGCGAGCGACGTGCGTTTTGCCGGTGCCGGGTACGCCCTGCAAGATCAGCTGCCGTTTCAGGTCGAGCAGGCCGCGCGCTCGGTCGAGCCAGTCGGAACCGAGCAGCGTTGCGCGCTGGAAATCGGCATCGCTGTACGGCTCGCCCGGCAGCACACCACCGAGACAACGCACCAAAAAAGCGCGTGCGCCCTCCTCGGCGGCGCAGGCGTAGATCGGCAGCAAGCGATCGAACGTCAGCAGGATCTCGCCGGCCAGCTCATCGCCCGATAGAAGTGCGGCATCGGCGGACAGGGAGCGCGAAACCTCGAACGAACGTCCCTCGGCCCAGGAGCGCAGATCGTCCGCGCCGGCGATCTCCCGATCCGTCCCGCTCGTGTCGGCGGGGCCGAAACGACAATCGTTGAGCGCGCCGCGATCGCGTAGAGCGCGGAACAGCAACTCGGCGTGTTGGCGGACGTGCTGGCGGAAGCGCTGCACGGCGGCGCGGGCCTTGCGGCCCAGGCGCAGACCGTACCGCAAACCCTCGCCGTCGAGGCGCACGAAGAATTGCACGTCCTCGCGGCCGTGCTCGGTCCGCCGGCAGAAGGCGATCCATAGCGCGGTGTTGTACGGCTGCGCGCGGCCATAGGCATTTTTGCAAATGCTCGTCAGCGCCCGACCGCTGCGCGCTTCGGTGTCGAGATGCCAGCCGTGGACGCCGCGCAGCACCGGCTCGACGTAGCGGGCGGCGAGGACGCGGCACAACTCGACCATTGGCTCGCGCACGGCGAAGCGATAGCGATCGCGCTGCCGGTCCATCCATTCGCGCTTGTTGTTGTGGACCAGCGCGCCGAGGAAGTGGAACGTATCGACACAGAAGCCCGAAAAGCGCGGATCGTGAATGGTGGATCGTGAATCGTCCTGGTCCGGATCGAGGGCGGCGAGGACGGCGGGCATCTCCAACGGGTGAAGCTGATGTTGCCGGCGCAGCCAGGCGACGGACTCGTTGAGGAGCCGGTAGCGCTCGGCGGGTGGTTCATCCGCGCCGCCGCTGTCGTCGATCGCCGCATGGGCGGCGCGGATATCCTCGCCCCACGGGACGAAGTTCTGTGGATCGCGCAGATGCAGCACGGCGGCCGGCAGCCACAGACCGGCGCCTGGCAGCGGGTCGGCGTTCCAGAACGCGGCGAGCGTACGATAGGGATCGTCCGTCTCCCACAGCCGGCCGACCCACAAGGTCAGTGTGTCGGCGTGTTCGCCCCAGTCCAGCGGCGAGCGCAGGCAGCTTTCGAGATCCGCCACCGCCAAGGCATCGCCGATCCCCTTGCCATCGGAGTTCGCCAGGGCCGATTCAAGCTGCTCCTGTCCACGCGCCAGCGCCTGCCCGCGATCCTTCAATCGCTCGCGCAGCGATACACGAGCGCGCTCGCGCCTCACCGCATCCACGATCGAAGGACCGTGAATCTCCGCGGCGATGTCATCGCTGCGCGGCAGATTGCGGCCGCGCATGGCCGCGACGAGCGTAAGGAAGTGATCGACGTGCAGCGCCGACAGGGCCGGCTCCGCGTTCTGGATGCGAGCACATGCGGACAGCAACCCGGCGTAGATGCTCTCGACACCCGCGCCGCGTTTCCAACTCACCAGGCCGAGGCGATCCAGCCCCACGAGGACGGCAGGTGTCCAGCCGGGATGGCGCGATGGCTCCAACGCTTGCAGCAGGGCCGACCAGAAGGCCGGACCTAGACCGGCGACGTGATACGTCCCCTTCACATCCAAACACGCCGCCGCCTTGACCGGCCACGGATCGCGGCCGCGCCGCACATACGCCAGGCCGTGCCGGATGACACCGGCGCGGCGGCGCAGCGTCTCGACGTGCAAAGGCGGCTGAACGCACGCCTCGTAGAAGCGAACGAGGGCGTCGGCCAGATCCGTCACCGGGGCGTTATCAAGGAAATCGGCATAGAGGAACTTGACCGACGCCGACAGGACGGCGGCGAAGCGCGGTCCCAGCGCCGGTAGATGGTGCAACTCCGCGAGGCTGGGCACGCCGGCGTGTGTGTAGGCATGCAGCAGAGGGGCGAGCGGCAGATGTTCGCGCGTGGATGTTTTCATGGGATCGCTCGCCCTCCCTTGCCGACTTCTCGCCCCGACCTTGACGATTGTACCGTCCGTGCGGAGGTTGGGAAAGCGCCCCGTGTTGCTCCATGCCTATTCCGCCGTTTCGTTGCGGCTCAGAGGCGGACGCCCTTGGAACGATTTAAAAAGCGCAGAGAAAAAGACTTGCCTGCCTGAGCGCGAAATCGTTGCAAGGTTGCGCATTCGTTGCATCGAGGCTTTGCGTCTAGACTAGCCGCCTGCAACGATAAACGCCGGTCTGCAACGAAAAACGGGTTTCGGACAATGATTAGTTCGAGGACGTGCTTCGGGTAGACGTGACCCGCGCGTCTGGCGCGGACGTTCCGTGTTTCATGGAAGTCGTATCCGGTTGAACCGACGAGCGCTGCTGTTCAATGGCCTTAGCGATTCTCTCCCCTTGCGCGTTGATCGCTTGGACGATCTCATTCGCAGCCCCGACGACAGCGCCGCCGAGAAGCCCAACGCCGGCTCCGACGATCATCGGCCAGTAGCCGAGTTCACTGCGCCACCTGTCAGATACCGCGTAGGCGAACAGCGTACAGAGAACGCCGCCCGCGAGCGCGGCGGCACCCGATCCGATTGAACGGCCCATCTGTATCCCCTCTCTCACATTTCTACCCCCACGGTCATTCTCCCGCGCTGCCTGTCCACAGGCCAGCGTTTTCGAGCGAGGGCTGGACAGAACTTTGGGCTGTCGGTGTGTGGTCACCTGCGGGGCTTGACGCGGTGGAGGATGAGGAGTTCTCTGTTTTTGCCGACCTCGAAGGCGGATGGCCTCCCTTCACTCATGCTGCCGTAGCACATAAGTATGGTGTCGGGGCGCCGCTCGTAGATCCCGTGTGTGGGATACGCGACCCACTTAAAACGGAACTTGCCCCCGCCCTCGTCGATCATGCAGTCGATACTCCAGAGTTCAACAGACCCTTTTCTCCTCCACCACAACGTTTCACCGCTTAATACAACCGGACGCGCTCGACCGAGCCATACCAGAACCCCCTCCCATTCCCCGCGAAGATCCAAACCCTGCTCCGTCTCCCCGGACACTCTCTCCGGCCCGTTACCCGGAACCGCCATTGCCACCATCAGAACCATCCCTAGCGTTGAAGACATCGCATCCGTCCTCCGTGAGTTTCGGTGCGTCTGACGGTGAGTTTACCCACGAGGACCGGCCACACGCCAGAGGAGCCAATTCAAGAAGGCTTTCCTGAGAGGAAGGGCGACGGTCATGCCCCTTTCGAGGCGACCACCGCCAGCGTGCCGAGCACCTCGCTTAGCACCACTGGATCAACCTCGCGCAGCGGCAATGCCTTGTCCGCGCCCCAATCGGCGTCCTTCAGGAAATAGGCCCGCTTGATGCGCAGACTGTCGCCGCCCGAGCCGGATTCGTTTTCCACGACGGCCGTGGTCCGTGGGCCATCGTAGCTCTTGTAAGATCCGCCGAAGTACATCCCCTCTTGCCACCGGCCATCGGTCCAGCCGTGCGATTTGAGGATGCCCATGAAAATCATGGCGGGGATGTCCTTGCCGCCGAAGCGCGTCAACTCGCGGGCCTCTTCCTCGCCCGGCTCCAGCGTGTGGACGCGGCGACCCAGCTGCGGAAACGGCGCGATGATCTCGTAATCGCCGAACACCTGCCCCCATGCCGACCGATCTTCCGGCGTCAGATGCAACGGGTGCGCCACGCCGATGCCGCATGCGCCCTCCAGCGTGGAGGGGTTGTCGTGAACGTCGGCGAAATCGCGCTCCTCGGTGACGCGAAAGCCGCGCACCAGCTTGCGGTCGGAATCGAAGACGCCCCACAGCAGGCGGCGCACGAGGGTAATCATCAGCGGATGCCGCACCAGCAGCGCCTCGAACTCGGCGACGCTCCAGCGCCGGCCGGTTATCATCGCCTGTTCCAGCCGATACGCCTGTGCCCGCACCGTCTCGCGCACCTGCTTTTTTAGCACCTTCCACGCGGCCACGGCGGCGCCGGCCTTCTCGGCGTCGTCCTTCGCTCCCGGCTTGGGCAGCTCACCCTTGAGCTTGCCCTTCTCGTCGCGGACCAGCGGCTTGAGGTCGGGACCGAGCACAAAATGGAATTGTCGCGGGCCGAAGTCGAACGTCCGTCCGCCGCGCTCGTCGAGGTCGAGATCGGGCACGATACGGTCTTCGAGTTGCAGCCGGCTCAGGCCGCGCGCCCCGGCGATGTGGTCCATGAAGATACGCGCCTTGTTCTGCAACCCCTTGAATTTCAGCTTCTGAGCGATGCTGTTGAGCTGCATCAGGGCCGTATCGCTGCCGATGGTGCGCAGGCACTCCAAACCGAGTACGGCCCGCTGGTGCAGGCTCTCGCCGGGCCAGGCACGCAGCAGCGGTGTGAGTTTCAGAGCGCAGCCGTCGCCGCCCAGCAGACCGACCGCCAAAAGCGCCCATTTGTCCTTCGAGTTGGCGCCGCCGTCCTGCCACTGCTCGAACAGCCGCCACACGAACGAATCCAACAAGGCGCGGTCGAGGTGTTCCTTGGCGGCCGTCACCAGCGGTTGCGGAGCTTCGAGAGTGCTTTTGCGCAGAGCGGACAGGAGCGCCTGCACCTGATAGTCGTTGAACCGATGCGTGCCGGCGATCAGCGGCGGCAGGGAGGCGAGCCGGACCCAATCGGGCAGGATGGGCGGCAGACTTTTTCGCATGTCGGCGAGGATGGTCCGCAGCCAATCCGGTGTGGTCGCGTCGTCTTGGGAAGCTTCCGGTGTCGTGGCGGCCGGGTTCATGGTTGGCTCTCGCGTGTGGGATTGGATAGAGACGCTCACTTGCCCTTCGACGCCAGCGTGTGCAGGTCGGCCAAGACTTCACTGATCGCCAGCGGGTCGATGTCCTTCAACGGTGGCAGGTTTTTGTGATACGGGTAACTCACCGGGGTATACATGCCCTTGAGGAAGAAGCAGCGTTTGATCTTCTGGTCGCCGCTGTAGTCCATGCCGCCGAGCATGATGCCGTCCTCGTTTTCGAGGATGGCGGTCGCGTCGGCGGCGGGGAACTGCTTGAGGAACTCCACGATGACGCCGTGATCGTCGCCGCTGCCGCGCGTCCAGCCGAGCTTCTCCATCGTGCCCATCAGGGCCGGCGCGGGGATCTTCACCTGGCCGAAGCGCGTGATCTCGCTGGCCTTCATCTCATCCGGCTCCAGGGCGAACACCGGTCGGCCCAGTTGCGGGAAGGGCGGAATGATCTCGTAGTCGCCGAACACTTGCCCCCAGGCCGTGCGCTCGTCCTCGCTTAAGTGCAGCGGATGGACGATGCCGGCCGTCGCCAGACCGTCGAGCGTCGCGCGCTCGTCCTTGGCGTCGGCGTACTCTTGCTCCTCGGTGACGCGGAAGGTGCGGACCAGCTTGCCCTTCTTATCGTAACCGCCCCACACCAGGCGGCGCACGAGGTTAATCATCAGCGGATGATGGACCAACAGTTGCTCAAATTCTTGTATGTTCCAGCGCCGGCTGGTTATCATCGTCTGTTCGAGGCGATACGCCTGGACTTTGATGACCTCGCGCAGCTGCTTTTTGAGGATCTTCCAGTCGGCGAGGGCGGCGTTGGCCTTGTCGGCGTCGTCCTTGGCGCCCGGCTTGGGCAGATCGCTCTTGAGTTTGCCGGACTCATCGCGGACCACGGGTTTCAGATCGCCGTCGAGGACGACGGTGAACTGCCGCGACCCGAAATCGAAGACGCGCGTGCCGCGCTCATCGAGATCCAGGTCGGGCACGATGCGATCTTCGAGCTGCGTTCGACTCATGCCGCGATCCGTGGCGATCGCTTCCATAAATTCCTGGGCCTTCTTTTTCAGCCCCTGAAACTTGAGCTTCTGCGCGATGCCGTTGAGCTGCATCAGGGCCGTATCGCTACCGATGGTGCGCAGACATTCCAGCCCCGTGACCGCGCGTTGATGCTGGTTCTCGCCCGGCCAGGCACGCAGCAGCGGCGTCAGCTTCAACGCCGAGGCGTCGCCGCCGAGATGGCCCACCGCCAACAGTGCCCATTTTTCCTTGGGGGGAGCGCCCTCACCCATCCATAGATCGAACACCTTCCACGCGAAAGCATCCCGCACGGCCGGGTCAATGTGTTCGTTGATCGCCTTCACCAGTGGAGTTGGTTGCCCCAGCGGACTTTGCCGCAGCGCCGCCAGCACCCAGCCAACCTGCCCGTCGTTCAGACGCCGTTCCCCCACCGTCAGCGCCGGCAGGTTCGTTGTCCGCACCCAGTTCGGTAGGGCGCTCGCTTTGCCGGCGGATGTGAGGGCCGTTCGCAGCCAGGCGGGCGCGGCGTAGTCGTCCTCGAACGCTTCGTGGACGACCTCGACGCGCTCCAGCACGTCCTGACGGATTTTCGCGGCCACTTCCGGGGCCGCCGATTTCAGTTGCTCCGCGATGAAGTCGGCGTAGCCGCGCTGCTTGGCATCGCGCAGATAATCGAGGGCGGCCTCGGCGAGCTTGCCGCGTCCGGACGCGGTCGGAATCAAGCCGGCGAGGCTGTTGCCGAGATTGTCGTCGAGCCATTGGCGGGCCAGCATCGGCACTTTCGAGCTGAGCTTCAGTTCCAGCATGTACGGCGCCGCCTCCGGCGCCTTGACCAGGGCGAAGATTTCAAACGTCTTGCGGGCCTCGTCCTTGTTCGTCTCCTGTTGAATGCTGTCGCGCACGTAATCGAGGCAACTCAACTCGGTGTGAGCGAGCCAGGCGCGGATGTGTTCGGGACGGCGCAGCCGCAGCTTGAGGCGCCGCATGTGATGCTCGACCAGCTTCGCATCGCCCAGTCCGAAGACCATTTGCTGCGGCATGTGATAGTAATCGTCCCAGTCCTGCCGGCCGTAGCGGTCGTCGGGCAAGCTCACCACGACGGCCAGCACCTCGGCGTGCATTCCGCACAGCGCCGCCAAAAAGAAGGCCATCGCCGGGCGCTTGTAATAATCCGTCGGCCACTGCGCCGGGGAGAGGTGCGGCTTCAGCAGCGGTCGCAGATCTTTCAGAAAACGATCGGGCAGGTAGGGGAACAGATGACGGCCTATCCAGGAGGTGATTTCCGTGTGGGCCGTCCCCGATTTCTGCACCAACTCCTGATCGTCGAGCAGAGCCAGGAAATCTTTTGCGGAAATGCCCTCGCGTCCCAACTCCCGCGACAGGTCCGGGAGTCCGGCAACGGAGGGCAGCGAACTCGGTCGCGGCAGGGGCTGACGTGGGCGCCACGTCGCGCGATGCCAATCTTCGGGATCGAGTTCGATGGCGCGCGTGATGACGGGAGTTACTGCGGCAGTGGGTGCGGCCGGCTGGGAAGGGGCCGGCGGAGGCGCCTCCGGCTCGGTGGCCTTCGCTTTCTTCTTGGGCTTTGCAGGAGTGGGAGTGGGCGCGGGCGCGGCGGCCTTCACCGCGGCGGCGCCAACTTCGGCGTACCCCTTCTTGGTCTTCTCGGCGATGAGCTTGTCCGCGGCTTCCTGCGCGGCGGCCTCGCTGGCGAACTTCTTCGTCTGCGCTTGCCCCTTCGTGCCGGCGCGGCCGAACTCTACCGTGAATTGTTTGCCGTCAACGGTGATGGCCCAGAACTTGTGCGACGCCCCTTCTCGGAATTGGAACTCGCGGCGACTCATGGCGGCCCCCGGTTGGGATGAATGACCCGTTGCACTTCCGCGCCATTGTGCCGTCTGAAATCGCGTAAGTCCAGCATCGCAGGTCACGTTCCCGACGGGGCGATACGGCCCTCCATCGGGCTGGATGCCTGCGCGTACATTTTACGCGGTATGCGGCCGGCCAAATATGCCAACCGTCCGGCGGCGCAGGCGTGGCGCATGGCGTGGGCCATGCGCAGCGCGTCGCGCGCGTGGGCGATGCCGGTGTTCAACAGCACGCCGTCGCAGCCCAGCTCCATTGCCACCGTCACATCGCTGGCCGTGCCCACGCCGGCATCGACAATCACCGGATAATCCGGATCGCCGTCCTTCAGATATTCCAGAATGATGCGGATGTTGTTGGCATTGAGGACGCCCTGGCCGCTGCCGATCGGTGAGCCGGCCGGCATGACGCTGACCGCCCCGGCCGACTTCAGATGACGGGCCATGATCGGATCGTCGCTGGTGTAGACGAGCACCTGGAAGCCGTCCTTGACCAATTGCTCCGTCGCCTTCAAGGTGGCGACCGGATCGGGCAGCAGCGTTTTGACGTCGCCCAGACACTCCAGCTTCACCCAGTCGGCGCCGGGATTGCCGAGATTGCTCAGTAATTCGCGGGCCAGCCGCGCATGGCGCACCGCGTCCTCGGCGCTGAAGCAGCCGGCCGTGTTGGGCAGGATGGTGTAGCGCTTCAGGTCGAGGTAATCGAGGATATTGCGGCCCTGCTTATCCACTAGGCGCTCGCGGCGCACGGCGACGGTCGTCACCTCGCAGCCGCTGGCCGACAGACAATCGCGCATCAGATCGTAACCGGCGTACTTGCCGGTGCCGGTGATGAGCCGGCTGCGGAAGGAAAACTTGCCGATGACGAGCGGTTTGTCTTCGGGGTCCGCGTCCGGCTCGCCACCGCCGACTAGGGTGACGATCTCGATGTGGTCCGCCGGCGCCAACGCCTGCTCGGCGTGACGCGCGGCCGGTACGACCGTGCCGTTGATCTCGACGGCGACGCGGCGGCGATCGTGGCCGAGACGCTCCAGCAATTGGGCCACCGTCAGGGGTTCGGGCAGGGTGCGCGATTCGCCGTTGACCGTGCAGGTGAGCATAGTCGTCTCTCCTCCGGGCGTTGGCCGTTTCCGCGATGGGTGCCTAGATTAAACTATACGGAGCAGTTCGCAACCTACTAGCCCGGAGCGCCAGCGACGGGCCGGCAGAACCCGTCGCTGGCGCTCCGGGCTGGTATAGAGTGCAAGCGCTGACGTGTTCCTTCAAGGTATTCCATGATCCTTATGTCCTCGCATTACGTCCCGCACACCAAGGTGCCGACGCTCGTCTTCCCCACCAGTTCCCAGGCGACGCGCCACGTCGCGCTCATGATCGAAAGTCTTATTCGCCAGAACAACTCCGCCGGACGGCCCACCGTGCTCGGTCTGCCGACCGGCTCGACGCCCGTCGGACTGTACCGCGAACTGATCCGCCTGCACAAGGACGCCGGACTCGACTTTTCGCGCGTCATCAGCTTCAACCTCGACGAATACTTCCCCATGCAGCCGGACAATCCGCAGAGCTACCGGCGCTGGATGCAGGAGACGTTCTTCAATCACGTCAACATTCCGCCGCAGAACATCAACGTGCCCGACGGCACCATCAAACCGGAAGACGCCGAGGAGTACTGCCTTCGCTACGAGCAGAAGATCCGCCGGGCCGGCGGCATCGACTTGATGGTTCTGGGCATCGGCCGCACGGGACACATTGGTTTCAACGAACCCGGCTCGACGCGCCACAGCCGCACGCGCATGGCCACGCTCGATCCGGTGACGCGCCGCGACGCCGCCGGCGACTTCTTCGGCGAGGGCAACGTGCCGCACCAGGCGCTGACGATGGGCGTCGGCACCATCCTCGACGCGCGCAAGGTCGTGCTGATGGCGTTCGGCGAACACAAGGCCAAGATCGTGCAGCGGGCCGTTGAAGGATCGGTGACGGACTCGGTGGCCGCCAGCTTTTTGCAGCAGCACCCCGACGCCACCTTCCTGCTCGACCGCGCCGCCGCCGCCGAACTGGCCTCCTTCGCCCGGCCGTGGAGCATCGGGCCGGTCAACTGGACGCCCGCTCTCATCCGCAAGGCCGTCATCTGGCTCAGTCTCAAGGTCGAGAAAGCCCTTCTCAAACTGTCCGACGACGATTTCCGCGAACACGAGTTGTACGAACTGCTCCGCGAGTATGGTCCCGCCAGCGTGCTGGGCCGGCGCGTCTTCGACGATCTGATGGCGACCCTGTGTACCGAGCCGGGCGGCCGCGAACCCAGCACCGCCCTTGTCTTCAGTCCGCACCCCGACGATGACGTTATCAGCATGGGCGGTACGCTCATCCGCCTCGTCGAGCAGCGCCAGTGCGTTCACGTCGCCTACATGACCAGCGGCAACATCGCCGTTTTCGACCACGACGCCTGGCGCTTTGTCGATTTCGCGGTCGAGTTCAATCGGCTGTTCAAGATCGACGAGGAGCAGACGGAGGAAATCAAGGAACGGATGCAGACTTTTCTGCGTTCCAAGAAACCGGGGCAGCCGGATTCGGAAGATTTGCTCAAGGTCAAGGGACTTATCCGCGAGACGGAGGCGCGAGCGGCGGCCCTGGCCTGCGGCGTACCGCCCGAACAACTGGAATTCATGGACCTGCGTTTCTATCGCACCGGCACCATCGCCAAGGCGCCCATTCACCCGCAGGACGTCGCCGACATCACGGCCTTGCTGGAGCGCTTGCAGCCGGCGCAGATCTACGTCGCCGGCGAATTGTCCGATCCGCACGGCACACACCGGGTTTGCGCCGAGGCGATCTTCGAGTCCGTCCGCGCCGTGCGTCAGAAAGGGCAAAACTTCGAGGTTTGGCTGTATCGAGGCGCCTGGGAGGAGTGGGAGCCGCACGAGATCGAGCGCGTGGTGCCGCTCAGCCCCGAGGACGTGGAACGCAAGAAACAGTCCATCTTCCGTCACCAATCGCAAAAGGACCGCGCCATGTTTCCCGGCGGCACCGACCGCCGCGAGTTCTGGCAGCGCGCCGAGGACCGCAATCGCCACACCGCCCGCGTTTACGACAAGCTCGGCCTACCCGAGTTTTACGCGCTGGAAGGCTTTGTCCAGTGGCGCGACGCGGGGGAAGGAAAAACGTAATATCTTCGACAAGCCCTGGAGCGCCGGCGACGGGTTGTCCCGTCGCTGGCGCTCCGGGCTTGTCGGGCGAACCTGGCGAACCCTTCGCGTTGCGCCCTCCTATTCCGCGCCCTTTCCGGCTCCGATCCGCGCGATTCCATTCAGGCCAGCGCCCTTGATCTCCGACCGTAGAATAGCAGGTGGGAAAAGCACACCTGGCTCCATGGCCTAGGGGGGAATGATTGATGAACGGTTTCACCGAAAACAGGGCGCCTGGGGCGTACGAGCGGCCTGGCCCGCACGACCTGGTGCTGACCTGGGGCGCCTGTCACGCCATGCTGCCCCTGGTGGGCCGCATCGTGGCCGACGTCATGCGCGGCCACGAACAACTCGCCCAGCTGCGGCCCGAGCAAGAGCGCCTGGACCGCCAACGGCACACGCTGGCCTGGCCCGAACGTTCTCGGCGCTATCAGGTTCAGGAAGAAATCGCCGCCGTGGAGAAGGATCTCCGCAAGGTCTACGCCGAACTGGAGGGTCTCGGCGTGGCCGTCCTGCACGGTCCATCCGGCCTCATCGGTTTTCCCACCATCGTCAACGACCGCCGCGCCTACTTCTCATGGCGTCCCGGCGAGGATGACGTGGTGTTCTGGAACTTCGCCGGCGATCCAGTGCGCCATACGGTGCCGGAATCGTGGACCAAAACTCCGCCCGCGCCGCGTTCCCGCCGCGGCAAGTCCCGCCGCAAGCAAGTCTAACCGACATTCTCCGAACACTCCGACCTGGCAAGGGCGAGCCGAAACCGGCTCGCCCTTCTGCTATTTCCGACGCGACGGCCGGCCGCCGGACATTTGACGCCGACCGCATGCCCTGCGATGATCCCGCACAGCTTTGCCCGCGAACCTCGACTTGCCCGTAAACCGGCGTAACCTGCCCATAAACCCGGTTTACGGGCAGGTGCCGATGTGACAGGCGGTCACTTGTGGGCTTGGCTTTGTTGCCCGGCCTCGTTTTGTTGCACGGCCTCGCCAGCTTGTTGCACAACCTCGTTCGCGCAATAACAGGGGCGGCTGTACAAGGATCGAATCCTTGCACAGCCGCCCCTGTTATTCTTTTCGTCTGGAGTAGCCG
>DATBGU010000145.1:0-36770 GCA_036557825.1 Gemmataceae bacterium | reverse complement strand
TGCCTGTTCTCGTTTCATGGGAGCAACAATCGGAGGACATAGCACCATGACCGACAGTGACAAGCAATACAGTCTCGACGTGATGTCGCCCGGCGACGTTTCCACCGTCCTTCGCGTGGTCGCCGACAAGTACCGTGAATCGCAACTCGAACTGGCGGGTGCTTGGCAGGACAAGCACGCCGGCGCTATCTGGTCGAAGATAGCCGCGATCCTGGAGCGTGCGGCCGACAGCGTTGACCGTGCGATTGCGAAGGAGGGTAAGTGATGCTTTGGCTTGAGAACAAACACAGCGGCAAGGGCGAGAACCACTACGGCACCCTGGAGGATGCACTCGCCTACTGCCAATACCTGTGCGGCGATGATCCGCACGCTGTCTGGGCTGTCTGGCTCTGTCCCCCTGTCAAGGACAACGTGAAGATCGCTGAGGTGACGACGAACGGCGTGCGCTGGCTCAAGAAAGGACGGTGAGATCATGTCCGCTGTCTACGAAGCGTTTGTTTGGGTGCCGACCAAGGGGTGGAAGCTGCTGAAACGCACCAAGCTGCGCAGCAAGGCGCTTGAGGCGGCGTGGGAGTTTGAACCGTTGGAAGTTCGCGTCACCATGAACGGAGTGGAGATCTGGAAGGGTGGCGATGACGGGATGGGCAAGGACGCTGTGGAGGCCAAGGAATAGCACAGGGCTGTAGCTGTGGAACGCGGGTGGCCTTGGGCGATTCCAGGGCCGTGCGCTGCGTACCGTTTGCTGACGCACAGAGGCGTCACCAGGCACATCGAGTTCCATATATTAAGTCTGGAGTGTTCTCACTGTGTGGAACTCGATGTGCAGGAAAATATTGACGTATGCTTATATATGTAATTAGGAAATCTGGCGAAAGTCGAATGGTGACATTGTAGAGGCTTTCGAGACACAAAGAGATGAACCGTCAAGACGCCAAGGACGCCAAGGACGCCAAGAACAGAAGGGAGAAGAACCGCAAACTGCTTTACCTCGCCCGGTCGCAAGTTTAAACTCACCAGAGCGTATCTCGTCATCTCCATTCCAGATTGGTGAGGCTCCATTGGCGCAACCTCGCCGCCACGGGGAGGGTGTACCCATGAGTGCCCTTGTGTACTGTCCGGAGTGCCAACGAAAACTGAAAGTCCCTGACACGGCGGCAGGCAAAACGATCCGCTGCCCAGCCTGCAAAACCGTCCTCCCGGCGAAGGAGACGCCTGCGGAGGAAGTGGAGGATTCGACTTCCCAGCCGGTCGAGCGCGAGAGCGTGACGAGCGCTCCCGTCCCTCCGCCCTCGGTGGTCCCTGCCCGCCTGAGCGAGCGGGAAGAGGAAGAGTTCGCGGACGGCGAGCCGCGCGGAACGGCGAAACCGATGCGCAAGGGGGCCTCGCTCGGACTAATCCTCGGCCTAATTGGTGGGGGCGCCGTGTTGTTCTTGGTCCTTGTGGGCGGCGGCGTGGCCCTGCTCGTCTACTTCGCCATGAACAGGACCATACCTGAAGCGGACTGGCAAACCTTCTCTCCTCCCGGCAGCGGCTGCACTCTCCTCATGCCAGGCACTCCCCTCGCCAAACCGTATACCATCAATGACATCGCCATCGACAAGTACGTGGTCGAGCGCAAGCGCGAACGCATCGTCTTCGGGTTTGCTTTTTTGACCCTCGGCGCCAATCCCTTGAAAGCCAATACACTGCAGGCCGTGTTCGACATCGGCAGGGATGAACTGCTTCGCCGATTCAACGGGACGATGACGAGCGAAAGGGCCATCACGCTGGGCGACGTTCCGGGGCGCGAGATCGACGTGCTGGCCTCTGATGGGAGCCGGTACATCGCTCGCATCTACTGCGCCAAGATCGGCGGCGCCAATCGGTTCTACGAGGTTTCGGTTGGAGGTTATGCCGCCGCGCGCGACAAGAGCGACGTCGTCCGCTTCTTCGATTCCTTGCGGATGGATGCTTCGGCCACGCCTCCAACCATTCTGGGCGGCCCAGTGGCCCAAGGACCGCAACCGCCGATCGCAAATCGGCCCGTCGTTAATCCCCCGCGGCGAAATCCCGTTCCGCCCGTCCGACCGCAACCCCGACCGCGACTCAAGAAGCAGCGGCCCAATCCGCCCGTCGCCGCGGGCGAACGCGCCGTCTGGAGCGAAACCAGCGGCACACAAACCCTTTCTCTGGCCTTCTCGCCCGACAATGCCACGCTGGCCGTGGGGCATTGGGACAAGAAACTGCGGTTGTGGGACGTAGCCGGCAACAAAGACCGGCAGGTGATCCCGCTGGACGGCTCCGTCATGGCCGCTGCCTTCAGCGGCAACGGCAAACGCCTGGCTTGCGGCACCGATAATGGGGACCTGTCCACCGCGATCGTCCCTATCTGGGACATCGCCGATGTCAACGCGCCCAAGGAATTGCAGCGAATCCAACTCAAACACACCCGCGATAAGGCGAGAGTGAAGGCGCTGTGTTTCACGCCCGACGTTAAGGGGCTTGCTATAGCCCTCGTTCCCGACAGCCATTCCGGCAGCCAAGTCGTGCTGTGGGATCTGGAAAACAACAAGGAACGCGCCGCCCTCCGCGACTGCAAGGGAGATGTCAAGAAGCTGAGCTTTACGCCCGATGGGGCCATCCTCATCCTGCTGGACCACTCGGTGCGCGTGTGGGACGCCGCGGCCAATCAGGTGCGCCTCGAGTTCAAGGCGAAGAACCCAGCGGAGGAATTCATCACTTCGGCCCTGTCGCCCGACGGCCAAACCGTGGCCACGCTGGGAGATGACAAGAAACTCAAACTGTGGCGGCTGTCCGACGGCTCCAATCTGCAAACCTGGCCGACCAAGGCCGACGTGATTCGCCAGATGTGGTTCCCGCTGGAGTTAAGTCCGGACGGCAAGTATCTGGCGCTGGGAGGCCGCGGTCCGAACCTGTATCTGTGGGACGCCAAGACGGGCAAGGAGTTGAAAGTCAAGAAGGTGGAGGGAAGTTCTGGCTTTATTGACGTGCTGGCGTTCAGTCCCGACGGATCGCTCTTGGCCTGTCACAGCACCAACGGACCGCGGATCTACGAAGTTGCCGCGCTGGTAGCCGGCAAGTGAATCGAGTCCTCACTTCTCGGCGAGTGTCCGCGCTGGCCCGTGCGCCCCGCGCGGACACTCGCTTTGTGCGGCAATTTGCTAGAAACAGGCGTCGGTATCGTCGCGCCGCAACGACGCCGCAAGCGACCCTGCTTGTCGTGAATACGCCTCCGGCGGTGTCCCTCGACCCGTGAACGCTTACACAGAAGAAGGCCGAGAAGATCCTTTCTGCTTTGCTGCATTTCTCTTTCTGTTCGGGGCGTCTTGGCGGTTTCGTTTTTTCGTGCCTCTAAAAAGACCAGAAGCCGGCGGCTTTCGCCACCGGCTCGCGGGGAAGGGTCGGGGGATATGGGTCGTAGGCATGGAAGCGGGCCGCGGGAAACAGCCCGACGGGGTATTCGGTTGCGAGAGAGTGTAAAAGCAAGTGCCATGCCGAAAATCGTGACGCTGACTCGGAACGAATCATAAGTCATTGCCGATTCTTAATTTGAGAAAATCCTCCTCTCTCGGAGAAGCAGTGCGTCCAGAAGCGACTGTTGCAAATAGTTCCGCGCGGATGGTCCGAATTTGCAAATCGACAGGCAATTCGATGCGCCTCGATCTTCGGAGGAAAGTCCTTGGCCGGCTGCGGGAGTGAGGGGTACAACAAGGGGAGGAGTTCACGTTCCGCGCGGCGCTGAATCACGAAAAGCAGGTGCGATGATGTTGGCATTCGGGCTGTTGACGACGTTGCTGCTGCCCGCCGCGGAGACGCCCTCCTCGCGTTTGGCGGTGATCCGCACACCGGCGGACTTCACGCTGACGACTCAGGAGGGCAAGGAATTCCACCTGAACGAGCTGCGCGGCAAAGTGGTGGTGGTCAGCTTCATCTTCACAACCTGCAACGGTTCCTGCCCCGCCACGACGCGCCGCATGAGCGAGTTGGCCGCGGAACTGGCCAAAGATCCGTTGAAGGACAAGGTGCATCTGTTATCCATTACGCTCGACCCGGCACGCGACAAGCCGGCGGCGCTGCGCAATTACATGCGCCTGTACGATGTGGACGGCAAACGCTGGACGTTTCTGACTGGATCGCCAAAGCAGATCGATGCGGTGCTTTCGGACTGGGGCATGTGGGTGCGGCCCACGACGGCCGGCCAACTCGATCATCCGTCGCGCGTCTTCCTGCTGGACGCCAAAGGGCGCGTCCGCGAAATCTACAACCTCGATTTCTTCCGTCCGGCCTGGGTGCGCGACGACGTGCGGCTCTTGCTGAACGAAGCGGGCAAGTGAGCGATCCGCCATGACCGAATTATCGCACTTCGACGAACACGGCGCCGCGCGCATGGTGGACACCAGCGCCAAGCCGGAGACGCAGCGCGAGGCGAAAGCCAGCGGACTGGTGCGCATGGCGCCGGCCACACTCGCCCTCATCCGCGACCGCGCCCTGGCCAAGGGCGACGTGCTCGAAGTCGCCCGTCTCGCCGGCATCATGGCCGCCAAGCGCACCGGCGAACTGATCCCTCTCTGTCATCCTCTGCCCATCACCAGCGCCTCGGTGGATTTCGCCTTCCTCGCCGATGACCTGCTGCGCATCGAGGCGACCGTGCGTGTCTTCGGCCGCACCGGGGTCGAGATGGAGGCGCTGACCGCCGTCAGCATCGCCGCCCTGACCGTCTACGATATGTGCAAGGCCGTCGATCGTGTTATGACCGTCGAGCGCGTGCGGTTGGAAGAGAAGAGCGGCGGCCGCAGCGGCGCATTTCGGCGCGATGATTGACGCTCCTGTCGTGGCTCCATAGTATTCAACCTGGATTGAAATTTCTGAAACCTCTTTTGAGGTGGTGGAGCCGCCATGAATCCGGTCACGCTGGCCCTTCCGCCGCTGATCGCCCCGGGGCTGGACCCCTACGCTCCCATCGCGGCCGATCTCGAAGAAGTCGAACGCATCCTCGCCCGCTCCCTGAAGAACAAGCACGCGCACGTCGCCGAGGTGGTCGCGCACGTCAATCATTATCGCGGCAAGCGTTTGCGGCCGATGCTGCTGTTGCTGACAGCCCGCGCCTGCGGCCGGGTGACGACGGCGCACCACGTTCTCGGCGCCGTCGTGGAGATGATTCATACCGCCACGCTGGTTCACGACGACGTGCTGGACAACGCCCGCGTGCGTCGCCGAGTAGCGACGGTCAACGCCGTCTGGGGCGTGCAGACCAGCGTGCTGCTGGGCGATTATCTGTTCACACACGCCTTCCACCTGGCCAGCACGCTCGACGACGCCCGCGCCTGCCGGCTGATCGGCGAGGCCACCGACCGCGTTTGCGAGGGCGAACTGTGTCAGGTGCTCCAGCGCGGCAACCTCGATTTGAGCGAGGACGATTATTTCGACATAATCGACGGCAAAACGGCGGAATTGACGGCTTGCTGCTGTCACCTGGGGGCGCTGTACAGCGGCGCCGCGCCGGAAGTCGTGCAAGCGCTGTCGCGCTACGGCCGCCGCGTTGGACTGGCGTTTCAGATCGCCGACGATTTGCTCGATTTGGTCGGTGAAGAGAAAACGACCGGCAAATCGCTGGGCACCGATGTGGAGCAGCAGAAATTGACGCTGCCGCTCATTCATCTGCTCGCGGGCGGCGAGAGGACATTGGCGACGCGCGTCCGGCAGATTCTCGCCAGTCCGGACAACCACAAGCGCGAGGCGCTGCGGCCGTGCCTACTGGAAGGCGGCGCTCTGGAGTACGCGCGCCGCCGGGCCGAGGAGCTGGCCACGCAGGCGCGCGGCGAATTGGCGTGTCTGCCGCCGTCCAGCTGTCGCTCGATCCTGGAAGCGCTGACGGAGCGCGTCGTGCATCGCAATGCCTGACGCGGTTCGCCCAAATCACTTCGCGCCTCGGCCCCGGTAAACTAATATCGAGATAGCGGCGATTTACTTGGTCCGCATCGAGATGTACCGGAATTTCGAGCAACGATCGCGCATGGAAATCGATCTCAATTGCGATCTCGGCGAGGGCTGCCCTCACGATGCCGAGCTGATGCCGCTGATCACGTCGGCCAACGTCTCGTGCGGCTTCCACGCCGGCGACCCGGCCACCACCCACGCCGCGCTGATGCTGGCGGCCCGGCACGGCGTACAAGTCGGGGCGCATCCCGGCTTCGCCGACCGCGAACACTTCGGCCGCCGCGAACTGGAGCGCACCCAGACGCAGATTTTCGAGGAGTGCGTCTATCAGATCGGGGCGCTGGCGGGACTGGCCCGCGCCGCAGGGATTGCCTTACGCTACGTCAAGCCGCACGGAGCGCTGTACAACATGGCGTGCCGCGATGATGCTTACGCCCGTCCGGTCGTCGAGGCGGTGGCGCTGTTCGGGCTGGACTTGATGGCCCTGCCGCAATCGCGTCTGGAAGCGCTGAGCGCCGGCCGCTGCCCGTTCGTCCGCGAGGGGTTCGCGGATCGACGCTACTTGCCTGATGGTTCGCTGGTGCCGCGCTCGCGGCCGGATGCGTTCGTGGAGGAACCCGCCGAGGCAGTACGACAAGCGGAATGGCTGCTGCGGGAACGCGGGGTGCGGACGCTGTGCGTGCATGGAGACAACCCGCAGGCCGTGGCGTTCATCCGCGAATTGCGAGACGCTTTGACCCGACGAGGGATCACCATCCGCCGATTCTGAGGAGGTGGGACATGACGGCGAATCAGAAAACCTCCTTACGAGTCGCCGGAGTTTGTCTTTTGATCGCTCTCGTCCTCGCATCCCCTTCGATCTATTCCGCCTTCCATCGGCGAAACATGCGGCTCCGGCTGGACGACCCGAATCCCGCCGTGCGAGTGGCCGCCATCCGCGCTACCGGCTACGAAGGACATGTCGAGATGCTGATGAAGGCGTTGCAAGACGAGGATGCGGACGTGCGCCTGGTTGCGGCCATGCACTTGCAGCGACGGAGAGCGGAGGCTGCCCCGAGTGCCAAGGCGTTGTTGATGGCAAGCGTCAAGGAGGACCATGCCGGGGTTCGCCGCGAGGCGGCCGCAGCGCTCCGTGCCATCGGAGCGGCAGCCGAGCCCACTCTCATTGAAGCCTTGGGAGATCCCAACCCGCGTGTCCGCGCCAAAGCTGCCAGGGCACTGAGCGTGGTCGCGTTCATGCAACCAGAACGGCCGCCTTCTGTAAAGGAATGGCCGCCTTCCACCGACGAATTGGCCTCGGCCGCCGTTGCCCTGGAGAAAGTGCTACAGGACGAGGATGCGGAAGTGCGTGAGAACGCGGCGGATTCACTGGCTTACATCCGTAGGGCCGAAGCGGGAGAACGGCTTTTCGAGGGAAAGTGAAATGCGAAACATCGTCCAAACTCTTATCGTGGTCCTGATCCTGCTGGTGCTTGTGGCGCTATTCGCACCCGTCGCCGTCAAGGTGCGCGAAGCGGCCGCTCGAACGCAATGCACCAATAACCTGAAGCAACTCGGCCTGGCCGTCTGGAATTACCAGGACACCTACAATAAGTTCCCCAGGGCCGCCTTGCCGAACTCGGACCTTCCGCCGGAGCGACGGCAGAGTTGGATTTCCGAGATTGTGCCATTTGTCGAAGCCGGTTCGCTCTACAACAAAATCGACCACAAGAAAGCGTGGGATGACGAGGTAAACCGTTTCGCCGCTTTGACGACCTACCGCATCCTGCACTGTCCGGCCTATCCCGAGCGTCCGCCGGTCAGCACCTTCTTCTCCACACATTATCTAGGTATCGCCGGGATCGGTGTCGATGCAATCCAGCTGCCCTTGGAGGACGGCCGAGCTGGCTTCTTCGGCTACGATCGCACCCTCAAGAGCGAAGATTTAGCGGATCACACCAGCTCAATCCTGATGTCGGCCGAGACGAGTCATGCCAATGGAGCATGGACGGCCGCCGGAGTGCCGACCACTCGCGGCCTGGAACCGAACGCATCGCCTTACTTCGGCCTCAACGGCCAGTTCGGCGGCAACCATCCCCACGGTGCCAACACCGCATTCGCAGATGGCTCCGTTCGCTTCATCGAGGAAAGCATCGATCCGGCGGCGTGGGAGGCGATGACCACTCTCAGCGGCAAGGGCAATCAGGAGTAACGCCATCGCCGCGCTCATCATCTCCAGTCCCGGCTTGTGTACGCTGATCGTGGACCACGGCCGTCCACGCAGCCGCAGTCTCGGCGTGCCGGTCGGCGGTGCGGCGGATCGCTTCGCGCTCGCCGTCGGCAACGCTCTCGTCGGGAATCCGCCGGACGCCACCGCCCTGGAGATCAACCTGCACGGTCCGACGCTCACATCCGATGCCGAGTTGGCCTGCGTCCTCTACGGCGCTCCCTTCGAGATGACGATGACCGCCGCCCCTTGGGAGGCGGGCAAAACATTCACCATGCGGCCGGGCGAGGAATTGCGGATCGGTGGGACGCCGCGCGGTATGCGCGCCTACCTGTGCGTCCGCGGCGGCTTGCAGACGCCGATCGTACTCGACAGCCGATCCAGCCTCGAACCGCTGCGGGCCGGTGCGGAACTGCACTGTCAAGCAGGTGTCATTCACGTTCGCCACTTCCAGCACGATTTCACCTGGAACGCCGAGCCGTGTTCGCTGCGCGTCGTGGACGGCGCGCAGAGCGACTGGTTCCGCGGCGAAGAGTTCTATCGGCAAGCGTTCACCGTGACGCCGGCCAGCAACCGGATGGGCCTACGTTTGCAGGGTGAAGCGCTGACGCTGCCGGAGCGCGACTTGGTGTCGGAGCCGGTCTGTCCCGGCAGCGTGCAGGTCACGCGCGATGGGCAGTGCATCGTCCTGGGCGTGGACGGCCAGACCATCGGCGGTTATCCGAAGCTCGCCCAGGTCGTCAGCGCCGATCTCGACAAACTCGGCCAGCTTCGACCGGGAGAGCAACTCCGCTTTCAACGCGTCACGCAGGAAACCGCCGAGGCTCTGTACCGGGCCAAACAGGCGGAGCTGCGTGAATGGTGTACGCGACTGCGGACGGCGGAGGTATTCGGTTCATAAGATGAACGACAGCCCACGACCCCGCCGAAGATCTGTTTTTCACTCCTGGGATTTTTCACATGGATAAAGTGCTGATTGCTCCGATGACGCTGGCCGGCCTGGATGGTGCGTTCGTACATGCGCTGCGCGAGGCCGGCTTTGAACTCGTCTACCCCAATACCGGATGGCAACTGAGCGAGGACGAACTGCTGAAGTTCTTGCCGGGCATCAAGGCGGCGCTGGCCGGCTCGGAGCCGTACACGGCCCGCGTCCTGGCGGCCAACCCGCAACTGCGCGTCATCGCGCGGGTCGGCGTCGGCTATGACGCCGTCGATGTCGAGGCGGCGACCAAGCACGGCTGCGCCGTTACCATCGCGCCGGGCACCAACGAAGGCTCGGTGGCCGAACACACCTTCGGCCTGATCCTCGGCCTGGCCAAGAACCTCGTCTCGCAGCACCTCGGCGTCAAGGAAGGCGGCTGGCCGCGCGGCAGCACTCTGCCCTTGCGCGGGCGGACGTTGGGCATCGCGGGACTGGGACGCATCGGCAAGGCCGTCGCCCTGCGCGGCGCCGCTTTCGGGATGCGGCTGCTCGCCTACGATCCCGTGCCCGACAAGGCGTTCGCCGAGCATCACCACATCGCCCTTGTGCCCTTCGAGCGCCTGCTGGCCGAGTCGGATTATCTGACACTGCACTTGCCGGTCAGCGCCCAGTCGCGCTACCTTATCAACCGCAAGACCCTGGCCCAAATGAAACCGACCGCGTTTCTCATCAACACGGCGCGCGGCGCGGTGGTGAACGAGGCGGATCTGCTGGAGGCGCTGCGGAGCAAGCGTATCGCCGGAGCGGGGCTGGACGTGTTCGAGGAGGAGCCGCCGGGGAAGCATCCGATGTTCGAGCTGGACAACGTCCTGCTGACGCCGCACGCTGCGGGAACGGACGTGCAGTCGCGCGATGACATGGCCTTGTCGGCGGCCAAGGCGATCGTGTCGCTGTCGCGGGGAGAATGGCCGGCGGAGAAGGTCGTCAACCCGGACGTGCATGCGAATTATCGCTGGTGATGCTCGCAAAAAGAGCTAACCACAGAGACACAGAGAAGACAAAGAAGAAGAGGTAGAAGCATTCGACGGCTCCCCGTCCGTGGGTCAGGCTGCCAGCCTGTCTCACGGACGGGGAGCCGTCGTTACCATCTCGTTACAGTTACCGGGGGGCATGGCGGGTTACAATAGTTCAGTTCGGCGCCGCCAGTGAAGAAACGAACGGGCGGGACGAATCGTCATTACATTGGACGCGACGATCGCGCGGGAGCGAACGTGCTGCCGGGCGTCGCGGCCAAACGAAATGTCCTCCTTGGTGAGCGATAGGAACCAAACCATGCACTCCGCCCGTATCGTGGTCGTCGAGGATGAACAGGCCATCCGTCGCGGCGTCGCCGACGCGCTGCGCGCCTCCGGCTACGAGGTGGCCGA
The DNA here is from genome assembly GCA_036557825.1 of Gemmataceae bacterium. GTDB lineage: Bacteria > Planctomycetota > Planctomycetia > Gemmatales > Gemmataceae > JAJPHU01. The sequence goes on along the minus strand of DATBGU010000145.1, from coordinate 26,278 downwards.
AGCGGGCGACGGCGACCGCGGACTTACTGAGGCGGCGCGGCCCGGCGTCGATCTCGTGCTGCTCGATTTGCTGCTGCCGCGCCGCGACGGCCTGGACGTACTGAAAGAATTGCGCCGCGTCCGCGCCACGCTGCCGGTCATCATCCTCACCGCGCGCGGCACCGAGGACGATCGGGTGCGCGGCCTGAAAATGGGGGCCGACGATTACGTGGTCAAGCCGTTCTCCGCCCGCGAACTGCTGGCCCGCGTCGAGGCGGTGCTGCGGCGTTCGCTGGGTCGCCCCGGCGAGGTGCGTGGGGCGCGGCTGGGACGCGCCGCGATCGACCTGGAGCGCCGCGAAATCTGCTGGTCGAGCAAGGAGCGCGGCGAGTTATCGGAAACCGAGAGCGCCATTCTCAGCTTCCTGATTTCGCACCGCAAGCGGGCCGTCTCGCGCGAAGAACTGCTGATGCGCATCTGGGGCATCGAGCCGCAGGGGTTGGAGACGCGCACCATCGACATGCACATCGCCCGGCTGCGGACCAAGCTGCGCGACCCGTCCGGGCGCGAGTCGCCGGAGGCCATCCTGACCGTCCGCGCCCACGGCTACATGGCCGGACCCGATCTCGTGCCGCTGGAGCAATCTTCCGAAGAGTGAGATCATGAAACACTGGCTGCGTGGCAAACCGGCGGGGTTGTTCGGTTTTGTGGCGATCGCCGCTCTGGTGGCGGGCGGACTGGGTTGGGCCACGGCCGCCGCCCTGCGTTTGGAGGGCGAACAGCTTGCCCAGCGCGACGAGGCCGAGCGCGCCGGTCCGCTGCGCGTGGCCCTGTGGCGGCTCGATAGCCGCATCTCGCCGTTGCTGGCGCGCGAGGACAGCCGGCCTTTCAACCACTACAGCGCCGTTTACCCCGCCCCCCTGGCTCTGAACAACAAGGGCGCCTGTCTGTCGTCCGGCTCGGTCCTGGAGCCATCGCCCTTGCTGAGTGCCGACCTGCCGCCGTGGATGCTGCTGCATTTTCAGACCGACCAGAGCGCCGGTTGGGAATCGCCGCAAGTGTTGTCGCCACGCCTCGATCGCCTTCTCCGCGACATCCGCGCCAAACTCACGCTGTCCAACGTCACCCCACAGCGCCAGCGCCTGCTGGCCGAACTGACGCGCGAGCTGCCGGTCGCCGATCTGCTCCGGCAAGCCGGCGAACATACGCAGCCCGCCACGGTCCGCGACACCACCATGCTGCTGGCGTCGAACGCCCTGGATAATAACTCCAACCCAGGCGGGCAATCGGGAGCCTATCAGCAGAACCTCGATCAGCCCTCACAGACGGCGCAAGTCGCGAACCCCAACTCCGCGAACCAAATGCCGCAGGAGTACGGCACGCGCCGAGGCCAGCAAACACGGCTGTTCAACGAGGGCAAAGCGCCGCAGCGCGTGCAGAAGGATCTCGCTCTCAACAGCATTGTCGCCAACGGAGCCAACTGGTTTGGCCCGCGCGTCCCCGCTCATGCGGCCGGCGCCGAGGTGCTGGTGAATCTCAGTCCGATGGTCCCCGTGTGGCTGGAGACGCCGGGTGGCGCGGAACATCTGGTGCTGCTCCGCCAGGTACACATCGAGGAGGCGACGATCTGTCAGGGCATTGTTCTTGACGCCGCCGCCCTGCGCGAGATGCTGGCCGCCGAGGTGATCGACCTGTTCCCGGAGGCGAAGTTGCTGCCGATGCGCGAAGCAGTGCCGTCGCAGCCGGAGCGCACCATGACGGCCCTGCCGTTCCAGCTCGATCCGGGTCCGTCGGCCGCCGTGCGCGATCCCGGCTGGACGCCGTTGCGGTTCGGTCTCGCCCTGGCGTGGGTGGCAGCGCTGATCGCGCTCGGGGCGGTCGGCCTGGGCGGCTGGTCGCTTCTGAACCTGTCGGAGCGCCGCATCCGTTTCGTGTCGGCGGTGACGCACGAGCTGCGCACGCCGCTGACGACGCTTCGGCTGTATCTCGATATGCTGGTCAACGGCATGGTGCGCGATGATCGGCAGCGCGGCGAGTATATCCACACCCTGTACACCGAGACCGATCGACTCAATCGCCTGGTGGCCAACGTGCTCGATTTCTCGCGGCTGGAGAACCAGCGGCCGCGCCTCAACCGCGCCGCGGTGCCGGTCGCCGATCTGCTCGAACAGGTGCGTTCGACCTGGGCCGGCCGCTGTCAGGACGCGGAAAAGGAACTGATTATCGAAAACACCCTTCCGGCGGACGCCTCGCTGTGGACGGACCGCGAACTGGTGCAGCAGGTGCTGGGCAACCTAATCGACAACGCCTGCAAGTACAGCCGCGGCGCGGAGGATCGGCGTCTGTGGATACGTGCCTGCGGCGATGGCCGGCGTTTCGTGTTCGAGATCGAGGACCGCGGGCCGGGTGTGCCGGTGAACGATCGTCGCCTGATTTTCCTTGCCTTCCGGCGCGGCCGCGGCGCCGATGAGACGGCGGGCGGCGTCGGGTTGGGACTGGCGCTGGCGCGGCGCTGGGCGCAGCTGCTTGGGGGGCGTTTGGATTTGCACAGCGGCGGCGAGGGGCGCGGCGCGTGCTTCCGCTTGGAGGTGCCGTCGGCTCGCCCTTGATTTCGGCACCGCGATTGCATATCCGAATCGCGCAGGAGGGTCGAGGCGAGGAGGCATTGACCTGGCGCGGCGAGCCGGCATGATGGAAGGCGGGACGCGAAGACCAGCGACTATCGGACGGAAAAGAGAGGAAGCCATGACCGCGGAATTTCAGGTCCAGAAGTCGGGGTTGGGCGGAATCAACTGGACAACCGTTTGCCGTGGTCCCGAACACAAGGCCCGCGAAATCTTCCACCGCCAGTTGCGGCTGTATTCGGTGGGCCGCTTCCGTCTGGTGGCCCCCGATGGCCGGATCGTTGAGGAAGGCAAGGCCACGCCCCTGTTCAGCGACAACTGAGGCCGAGCATGGACTCCGAGCACGCGCGAGAGAGTTCGGAGCGCGACCAACTCTGGGCCAGTCTGCGGACGCTTCGCCCGGAAATCGACCGCTTGGCCGCAGGGGAATTCGATTCGTCTCCGCGACAGAAGCAAATCCTTACCTTGCTCGCTCGCATCGTCGCCGCGGAAATGGACTTCCGGGCCAGCGACGCGTCCGAGGGATGAACACATCCAGTCGATTCTCGATTCGGGACTTGTTGAAAGAAATGGGCCCAGCAGGATTCGAACCTGCAACCAACGCGTTATGAGCGCGCAGCTCTGCCGTTGAGCTATGGGCCCGGATGATTTTTTTCTAACAGGCTTCCGCGTTCAGCACAAGCGGTTCCCGAATCCGAGCTTCGAGCCGTACTCTCGACCGATACAATTCCTCCTTTGCCTCCGCATGACAATTCGCACACAGGAGGTCGCACTTTGCTGCCTCAGCGACAAGCACCTCATGCGAGCGATTCGAGCAATTCCGAGCATCAAGGGGAAACGCTTTGGTGGCCGGATCGCGATGATGGAACGTGAGGGCACGTAGACACCGATCGTAGCCGCAACGGGTGCACTTCCCACCCTTTTCGAGCAGCAGCTTGTTCTTCCGAGAGAGTCCTCGCCGCTTCTGATTGGCGTAAGTGGCGTTTGACTGCCCTTTGACTTTGCAACGGTAAGAGCAGAACCGCCGTTGCCGTCCCTTCAGAATTGAAGAACACACAACGCATCTCATGATCTCTCGCTCGCTCTGCTGTTGAGTTATGGCCCCTCGTCGAAGAAGAAATCGAGGGATCGATCTGCGAAACGCTCGTTCACCACTTTAACGAGAACGGCGATCCAGAGCAACACACCCACCGGCATCGTCCTGCCATGTCCGGATTTACGCACGCCGTCGATTTTTTGTATGATGATTGCTTCTTTCCTCACGGGAGGCTGGGCAAGGTATGGCGGAGACGGAGCTGCGAATCGGTTTTCTCGGCGCCGGCCGCATGGCGACGGCCCTGGCGAAGGGCTGGCTGCAAGCCGGACTGGTCCGCGCCGACGGTTGCCGAGCCAGCGATCCGCTGCCCCAAGCCCGGCAAGCCTTCACCGCCGAGACCGGCTGTCCGGCCGCGGCCGACAATCGCGAGATCGTCGCCGCCAGCGATTTGCTCGTGCTGGCCGTCAAGCCGCAGTCGATGGCGGCGCTCTTGGAGGAAATCCGTCCGCTGAATAAGGGCCGGCTGATCGTCTCCATCGCGGCGGGCATCACGCTGACGCAACTCGGCGACGGACTCGGTTCGAGTTGCCGGTTGGTGCGCGTCATGCCGAACACGCCGTGCCTGGTCGGGACCAGCGCGTCGGGCTACTCTCCCGGTGAGAACGCCACGGCCGAGGATGTCGGTCTCGTCGATCGCCTTCTCAACGCCGTCGGCGTGGCATTCCGGTTGCCGGAGCATTTGCTCGATGCCGTCACGGGACTGTCCGGCAGCGGGCCGGCGTTCGTGTATCTGATGATCGAGGCGTTGTCCGACGGCGGCGTGCGGGTGGGCCTGCCGCGCGACGTGGCGACGGCCCTGGCGGCGCAGACCGTGCTAGGATCGGCGAAAATGGTGCTGGAAACGCAATCGCATCCGGGCGTGCTCAAGGACATGGTGGCCAGCCCCGGCGGCACCACCATCGCCGGCCTGCACGCGCTGGAACGCGCGGGTGTGCGCGGCGCGCTCATGGACGCCGTCGAGGCGGCCACGCGCCGAGCGGTGGAACTAGGCCAAGCGAAGTGACAATCATGACAGCCGTGCCCGAAAGCGAACGCATACTCATCCTCGACTTCGGCGCGCAGTACGGGCAACTGATCGCTCGTCGCGTCCGCGAGCTGAACGTCTTCTGCCAGATCGTCCGTCACGACATCTCCGCCGAGCGCGTCGCCGAATTGAAGCCGCGCGGCCTGATCTTCACCGGCGGGCCCGCCAGCGTTTACATCCCCGGCGCTCCACGCTGCGATCCGCGCCTGTTCGACCTCGGCATTCCCGTGCTGGGCATCTGCTACGGGATGCAGCTGGCGTGTCATCTGCTCGGCGGCAAGGTGCTGCCCGGCGACAGCCGGGAGTTCGGCCCCGCCGTCTGCCACATCACCGCCGACAACGGCCTCTTTGCCGGCGTGCCCAGCGAAACGACTGTGTGGATGAGCCACGGCGATCAAGTGCAGGGCGTGGAGGGCGATTTCGTCGCCTTGGCCCAGACGGACACCTGCCCGATGGCCGCCACCCGTCACCGCACGCGGCCCGTCTACGGCTTGCAGTTCCATCCCGAAGTCAGCCATACTCCCCAGGGCACGCGCATCCTGCGCAATTTCCTCTACGACGTATGCGGCTGCCAGGGGCTGTGGCAGATCGAATCGTTTTTGTCGCAGACGGTGGCGAACCTGATCGAACGCATCGGCGACAAGCGCGTCATTTGCGGTCTGTCCGGCGGCGTCGATTCGTCGGTGACGGCCGCTCTGCTCTTGCGGGCGGTCGGCCGGCAGGTGTCGTGCATCTTCGTCGATAACGGTCTGCTGCGCCGCGGCGAGGTCGAATCAGTCAAGCGCACGTTCACCGGCCATTTCCAGGCCGATCTGCATATCGTCGATGCCGGCGCTCGTTTCCTCAAGGCGCTGGAGGGCGTCAGCGATCCGCAGGAGAAGCGGCGCCGGATCGGCCACGTTTTCATCGACGTATTCAAGGACGAGGCCCGCCACATCGAGGGCGCCCACTTCCTCGCGCAAGGCACGCTCTACCCCGATGTCATCGAAAGCGGCGGCGCGGTGGACGGTCCCGCCGTCAACATCAAGACGCACCACAACGTCGGCGGTTTGCCCAGCGAACTCGGCTTCGAGCTGATCGAGCCGCTCAAGGATCTCTTCAAGGACGAGGTGCGACGCCTTGGTGTTGAGCTGGGTCTACCCGAGACGCTGGTTTATCGCCATCCGTTCCCCGGTCCCGGACTGGCCGTGCGCTGCCTCGGCCCCGTCACGGCCGAGCGACTTCGCGTTTTGCGTCAGGCCGATGCGATTTTGCTGGAGGAGTTGAAACAATCGGGCTGGTATCGCAAAACGTCGCAGGCGTTCGCGGTGCTGCTGCCGGTTCAGTCGGTCGGCGTCATGGGCGACGGCCGCACGTATGAAAACGCGATCGCCCTGCGCGTGGTCCAGACGGATGATTTCATGACGGCGGACTGGTCGAAGTTGCCGTACGAGCTACTGGGCAAGATTTCGGCGCGCATCGTGAACTCGGTAGCGGGGGTAAACCGGGTCGTTTACGATATAACCAGCAAGCCGCCGGCGACGATTGAGTGGGAGTAAGGGTGGAGAGGAAAGCTGAGCGTTATCCTGGAATGCCAACCAAGCAAGGAACTTGTTTGCATCCAGGGATTCGGCGACGGAGACGTTATGACAGTATCGGAGGTATGGCACGCCGCTCTGTCCATCATTGCCGACTTCTCGCCGATGACGTATTGGCGGATGACGAATGGTGCCGAGTTTTGGTGGACTCTCACCAACCGAACCCAACTACTCGATGATCGCTTCGCCGAAGAGCCGTTCCTCTACACGGAGATCGTTTCGGTTTGCGTTGTTAGTGAGGTACGGTTTCGCCAAGAGGTACTCTCTTGTGACTGGCTGGCTCTGCGCCAGGGTCTGTTGAGTGTTCCCGGACTCCATGTGGAGGAAATGGGTGACGTGAAGATTCCGCCTGCGTCGCCGCCGAATCAGGCGCTGCGCCTGACCACGGCGGCATGACGGTTTTCCAAGACGATGGATACAGGGGGCGAGGGGATAACCACGACAGTAATGCCGTGGACCCATTGAAGTGCGAAAATGCACGGTTGTGGCAACGACTACATCTCCGTGCATTCCCTCGCCCTCTCGAGTCAACGACGAAAGGAAGTAGCACCTGTGCGATTCTGGAAACTCCACGGTTGCGGCAACGATTACATCTACGTCGATTGCTTCCGCCAGCCGATGCCGCACGATCCGCCCGGACTCAGCCGCGCTATCAGCGATCGCCATTTCGGCGTCGGCGCGGACGGGCTGATCCTCATCTGCCCGTCCGACAAGGCCGATGCGCGCATGCGCATGTACAACGCCGACGGCAGCGAGTCGGAGATGTGCGGCAACGGCATCCGCTGTGTGGCGAAGTTTGTCCACGATCATGGACTCGTTCGCAAGTCGCCGTTGACCATCGAAACCGGCCGCGGTGTCCTGACGCTCGAATTGGAAATCGCCGGCGGCGTGGTGCGGCAGGTGCGCGTGGACATGGGCGAGCCGATCCTGCAAGCCGAGCGCATTCCGACCACCCTCGGCGGCGATCCGCCGCGGGAGGTTCCCTTGGAGGTCGCCGGGCAGACACTGCGCGTCACCTGCGTGTCGATGGGCAATCCGCACTGCGTCACCTTCGTGGACGACATTACCGATGCCCTGGTCCTCGGCGTCGGGCCGCAGGTTGAGAAACATTCCGCCTTCCCGCGCCGCGTCAACGCCGAGTTCGTTCGCGTCAATCGGCCCGATGACGTGACCATGCGCGTGTGGGAGCGGGGTTCGGGCGAGACGCTGGCGTGTGGCACCGGTGCCTGCGCCGTCGCCGTCGCCGGCCACCTAACCGGCCGCACGCAGCGGCGCATCACCGCCCATCTGCCCGGAGGCGATTTGTTGTTACACTGGTCCGAGGTAGATAATCGCGTGTATATGACCGGCCCCGCCGTCGAGGTGTTCAGCGGGGAATGGCCCAGCTGACCAGACCGCCGCGCCAGCAAGGGTTGCCCTTGCTGGCGCGGCGGGCTGGCAAGACATGTGTGGGGCAAGGAGGCCCTGCGAGATGAAGATTCGCCATCCGGTGTTGATCAAGGCGGTCGGCTTCGCGGTCGGCTGGCTGGTGCGCCTGTGGATCGGTACGCTACGCTATCGGTATCGGCCGATGGGGCCGAACCTCGATCCGAATCAGCCGAGGTTCCAGGGGCGATACCTGTACGCCTTCTGGCACGAAAACATTCTGGTGCCGGCGTACTACTACGCGCGGCGCGATATTCACGTACTCATCAGCGAGCACGCGGACGGACGCATGATCGCCGAGGCGTGCCGTCACCTGGGTTTCCGCGTCGTGCGCGGTTCGGCCACGCGCGGCGGAGCGCGGGCCATCCGGCAGATGTATCGCCGCAGTCGCTCGGCGCATTTGGCGATCACGCCCGACGGGCCGCGCGGGCCGCGCCGACAGGTGCAGCCCGGCGTGGTGTATCTTGCCGCCCTCACCGGACTGCCGATTGTGCCGTTCGGCATCGCCTTCGAGCATGCCTGGCGCATGCGCAGCTGGGACCGCTTCGCCGTGCCGATGCCGTACAGCGGCGCCGTGTGCGTCACCGCCGAGCCGATCCACGTCCCCCAGGACATCCGCAAGGATCAGCTCGAACATTACCGCCTTCTGGTGCAGAACGCCATGGACGCGGTGAGCGAGGCGGCGGAAAAGATCGTGGGTCGGGGATCGGGGACCAGGGACCGTACTTTTGCTCTTGCATCGCACCGAGACGATGGTTATGAACTCCCTTCCAACATCGACAGGCAAGGACAGCGAAGAAGTGCTTGACGCCATCCCGGTGCTGCGCGCCTGGGTGCGCGGCACTCTGGTGGGGGTGGCCCTGGCGCTGATCGCCGTGTTCGCGGTGGCCGTCTGGCTCAAGCCCTATGATGACGACGGTTCACCGCTGCGCATGGCCACGCACCGACAGATGGGACTGCCGCCCTGCACGTTCTTCGCGACCACCGGCTTGCCGTGCCCGTCGTGCGGCATGACCACCAGCTTTTCCCTGCTGATGCACGGCGATGTCGTCAACTCGCTGCGCGCCAACGCGGTCGGGACGTTGCTGGCCCTGTTCTGCTTGACACTCATCCCCTGGTGTCTGGCCAGCGCGGTGTGGAAGCGACCGCTGTTCGTGCGCTCGGTCGAGCGCATGCTCACGCTGGCGGTGCTGGGGTTCTTGAGCTTGATGCTGCTGCGCTGGGGCATCGTCCTGGCGCTGGCGTGGTCGTCGGGAACGTCGTTTCAAGGATGATGGAGAGAGCGATGAAGGGATTGCATCGGCGGGGTTTTCTGCTGAGTTTGTGCAGTTCGGCCCTCGTCGCCGGCTGTAGCTTCCCAGGGGCCATGTACTTCTTCATGCCGGAGGCCAAGGATCAGGCTCAATACAAAAAGCTGGCCGGCGAGGACAAGAAGAAGGAAGTCAAGGTCGTGGTCTGGACCTACGCTCCCCTGGATACCCGTGAGGAATTCCTCCAGGTCGATCGCACCTTTGCCGACCTGCTGGCCAAGCAGATCACCGATCTGTCCAAGGAGAACGACGAGAAGGTCACGGTCATTCCACCGCGCAAGGTCGAGGTCTATAAAAACGACCATCCCGAGTGGACGTCGATTGATCCCGAGAAGGTCGGCCGCTATTTCCAGGCCGATTACGTCATCAACGTGGAGATGGGCAAGATCAGTCTTTACGAGCCGAAAACCCACGAAACGCTGCTGCGCGGCCGCGGCGAGTTCTGGGTCCGCCTGGTGGACATCAACCATCCGGACGATAGTCCGCGGGCGCGGCCATTCACCTACATGTATCCCGACGAAGTGCGGCCGGTCATCGACGGCAGCGATATGGATCGGTTCACGTTCCGCGATGTGTACCTGGACCACGCGGCCCGCCATCTGGCGTACCTTTTCGTCGATCACCCCAAACGCGATCGCACCCTCAACGACTGAGGCGCAACTCAACGCGCACAGTCAGGAGACGAGCAACCATGTCCGAACCGCTGGAAATTCGCTGTCGTGAGAACGGCCCTTACGTCATCAAGGGGCCGGTGCGCATCGTCGATCATCTGGGCAACGCCTTCACGATACCGGCGGGCAAGGACGCGGTGGCATTGTGCCGCTGCGGCCAGTCGAAGAACCGACCGTTCTGCGACGGCACGCATCGAACCTGCGGCTTCCACGCCCCCGAAACGGCCGAGAATCGGGGATCGTAACACCGCTCCACGATTTACGGCTTCTCGAACGTCTTGTCCTCGACGCGATCCAGCGATTTGTAGCTGGCGAACTTCACTTCGCTCAGCTTGTTGCCGTTCATGGTCGTCAGTTCCGTGGCGGGCCACTTCACACCGTCGAACTCTTTGTGATCGCGGTACTGGTATTCCATGGTGATCGGCACGCCTGCGTTCTCGCCGCGGCGGGCAATCTTGAGCAGCAGGCCGCTCTTCTTGTCGAAATAGAGACGAATGACGGGACGGTCTTTCCGCGACACTTTGACGACGGCAGCGTCCTGCCCGTTGACCTTGGCGTCGGCCAGCGGCTTCAGTTCGAAATCGTCCTTCAAGAGCGGCGTCAACGTCATCAACCACCACACGTAAAGCTCGTCGCGCCGTTCCGTATAGCTCGCCTTGTCCATCGGCTGCGAGGCGCCGCCGGCCTGCATCCAGCCCTTGTCGCCGTTGAGGACGACGACCAGGCGGGTCTTCCCGAGGTCGAGATCCACGCGGCAGCGGCCGGGAAAGCCGACCGTTTCCTCGGTCTTGAAGGGCACCTCATTTTTGTTGAGGACGATGACGCCCTGTCCGCTACGTGTGCGTTTTTGCGCCTTGTTTAGCGCTTCGGCGCCGCCGTGGGCCTTGATGGCCTTCTCGATGATGGCTGCCGCTGCATTCTTGGTGACGTCCACGCCCGGTTTATCGCCGTCGGCGGCTCGTACCGAAGCCGGCGCCGCCACGGCCGCCGCCAGCATGACTCCCAGAAAAGTTCGCATCCTGTCCTCCTCGGTCCTCAGCCCGCAGTTGTCCGCCGCCGGCTGCCCTTCGCGATCCGGCGGTCGATTATCGTTGTACCCCGCCGGCGCAAGCCTGTCCACGCCGGCTCATCGCCGGTAGGATGCCAGAGGAAGAATTGATGATTTCAGATTGCGGATTGATTATTGAAGACTGTCTTTCAATCATCAATCCGCAATCTGAAATCATCAATCGAGTTGAGGAGTGCCTACCATGCAGGAATTCACCCGGAGTCTGACGCGCGAGATCGAAGTGGGCGGCGAACGCTTGGCTCTCACCCTGAGTAAGGAAGGGTTATCCGTGCGTCCGGTGGGGGGACGCCGCCCGCCGCACACGATGACCTGGGAGGCCTGGCTGTGCGCCTGCGTGGCGGGCGGCGGATCGGAACCATCGGCCGAGCAGATCAAGCAGGCGCTTGAGACGATCCGCGCCGGCGCGGCCAAGCCGAAGGAGAAATCCGATTCGGCGGAGAAAGCGGCGATGCCGAGCGCATCCACACACTCCGCGACGAACAAGGCCGCTTCGGACAACTCGTCCACTTCTTCCGGGCACAGCATGAAAGAACTGCTGGCGCGCCTCGATCAATGGCTGAGCGCGCACCGCAAGCGCTTCCAGCACGCCCTCCAACCCGGCGCGAGTTCGGCCGACTTCGACGCGCTCGCCGCGGCACTCGGCAAGCCCGTGCCGGAGGAACTGCGCAGCCTGCTGGCCTGGCACAATGGGCAGAACCCGGACGTGCCCGGCGCGTTCGAGGGAAGTTGGAACCTCCTGAGCACGCAGGAAATCGCCGAGACGAAAAAGGATCTCGACGCCGAATCGCACGAGGGCTGGAACAAGGTATGGGCGCCCTTCCTCGACGACGACAACGGCAATTTTCTGTGCCTGGAAATCGGTTCCCACGAGTGCCCCGTGATTGAGTGCTGGCGCGGCCGCTCCGACCATCCGAAAATCGCTCCCTCGCTGTCGGCCTGGCTGGCGGACTTCGTCGCCGCCCTGGAGCGCGGCGCCTACACCGAGGACTCCGAACGCGGCACGTTAGTGAAGCACTCCTGATCTCATGTCCAACGATGCCTCCGCATTGACTCCGCGCATGCCGGCGGAATGGGAGCGGCACCGGGCGACGTGGATCGCCTGGCCGCACCAGCGCGACGACTGGCCCGACAAGTTCGAGCCGATTCCCTGGGTCTACGGCGAGATCGTCCGCCACCTGCACCACGGCGAGGAAGTGCGCATCCTCGTCAACGACGAGGACGCCCGGCGGCAAGCGGACGCGGTGCTCGACAAACTGACCCTCGACCGCGACCGCATCTCCTTTTGGCACATTCCCACGGATCGCGTCTGGACGCGCGACTATGGACCGCTGTTCGTCGCTTGCAACGGCGAGGCGGCGATCGTCAATTTCGCGTTCAACGCCTGGGCCAAGTATCCCAACTGGCAGCGCGACGACGCCGTGACGGGGCAGATCAACGACCGATTGCGGCTGCGCCTGTGCCAACCGGAGATCGACGGCCGCCGCGTCGTGCTGGAGGGCGGCAGCATCGATGTCAACGGTCAGGGGTTGCTTTTGACCACCGAGGAATGTCTGCTCAGCGACGTACAGCAGCGCAATCCCGGCCTGGGGCGCGAGGGTTACGAGCGCGTGTTCGGCGAGTATCTCGGTGTTCGCAAGGTGCTGTGGCTGGGGCGCGGCATCGCCGGCGACGACACGCACGGCCACATCGACGACCTGGCGCGCTTCGTCGGCCCGCGTTCGGTGGTCGCGGTGGTGGAGGAAGATCGCGGCGACGCGAATTTCGAGCCGCTGCAAGAGAACCTGCAACGGCTGCGCGGCATGACCGACCTGGACGGCCGACCGCTCGAAGTACATACCCTGCCGATGCCGGCTCCCGTGTGGTTCGCGGGGCAGCGCTTGCCGGCCAGCTACGCCAACTTCTACATCGCCAACGGTCGCGTTCTCGTGCCGACGTTCAACGATCCCAACGACCGCCGCGCCCTCGACATCCTCGCTGGTCTGTTTCCGGATCGCAGGGTCGTCGGCATCCACGCCGTCGATCTGGTCTGGGGCCTGGGCACCTTGCACTGCCTGACCCAGCAACAGCCGCTTGCGGGTTAGCGCCAACCCGCGAGCGGTCCCGGTCACTTCTGTAAAAGCCACGCCACCGTGCGCCGCTCGGCCCAGCGGATGCCGCCCGCGCCGTCCCAACCGAGAAAACCGAGATGTCCGCCGTGGGCCACGATGCGCACCTGCACATTCGAGGGCGCTTTCAGTTCCTCGAACGGCTCCACGGCGATAAACGGATCATCGCGGGCCGTCAGGATTAGCGTCGGCACCTGGATGCGCGGAACGAACACATCGCACGAGGCCTTGCGGTAGTAATCGTCGGCACTGGCGAAGCCGCTGCGCGGCGCCGTGTATAGTTCGTCGAACAGGCGAAGGGTCATGCGTCGCGGGAACTTCAACGGCGGCAGATCGGGAAAGTATCGTTGTCGCAGACGCGCACCCAGGGTCAAGTCCCGGAGGAAGTTGTTTTCGTAAATGCGGTTCTTCCGCAGCGACAGCAGTGCGGAGCAGCGCGGCAAGTCGATGGGGGGAGACACGGCGGCGATGCGCGTCAGGCCGGGTACGGGATGTTCGGCAGCCTCGCCGGCCATCCTCAGCACCAGGGCCGCGCCCAGCGACAGGCCCATCAGCAGCAGCGGCGACGACGGACTCCAGGTGTGGATCTCGTCGAGGGCGGCGCGGACATCGTCGGATCGTCCGGCGTGATAGCAGCGCCGCGCCAGCGGTAGACCGGCGCCGGCGCCACGCAGATCCATGCGGACGACGCGGACGCGGTGCGACAGCAGTAGGGCGGCCAAGCGGCGAATGTGCCGCGAGAGGTGTGACCCGCTAAGGCCATGCACCAGCAGGGCCAGTGGATCGCCGGGTTGCCAGCCGGACGGCGTGTTGTTGTGCAGCACCACCGCGTCGCCGTCGGGCAGTCGAATGACGCGCTGCTGATCCGGCAGCGGACAGTCGAGTCCGGGCACCAGGGCGCCTAGCACCGTTTGAACGTGGGGATTGCGAAGAAATGGCAGCGGGCGAAACTCGAAGTCCGCGGACCACTTCTTCGGGGCGGGGAATGAGTGGCGGCCGATCATGCGGTCCTCTGGCTGGAATGCCCCAATCGCCCATTCGAGTGGGGTTTTCTCTATCGTAACGGAACTTATCCACAGGTGAACAAAAAAGTCCAACCCGATTTTGCAAATATGCAGATTGCGCGCCGTCGCTGTCGCGCGACTGCTCTTGACACCACTTTGTCCGCCGTTATAACCGCCGCCCATCGCGAGCGTCTATTTTCGTCTCGGCGTCGCACGTCCGCAGGGGGACGGCGTGCGCCCGAGGTGCGTCCGGGGGGATGGCGATGCTGTTCTGCTCGTTTTCGTTCATGGCCTTCTTCGCCGTGCTGCTGATCGTCTACTGGTCGATCCCCTGGCGGCGCGCCCGCGTTTGGCTGCTCTTGATCGCCAGCTTCTGCTTCTACGCCACCTGGAATAAATGGCTCGCCATCATCATCTGCGTTTCGACGCTGGTCGATTATCTCCTCGCCCTGGGCATGGAACATTCGACCGTGAATTGGCGGCGCCGGCTGCTGCTGTGCGTGAGCTTGCTGGCCAACCTGGGATTACTCTGTTACTTCAAGTACGCCAATTTCTTTTTGATGTCGATGGATGAGCTGCTGATCGCGGCCGGCTCGCCGACGTGGTTCCGCAGCCTGGAAGTTCTCCTGCCGGTCGGCATCTCGTTCTACACCTTTGAGGCCATCAACTACATGGTGGATGTCTATCGTCGCCGCATTCCCGCCGAGCGCAACCTCGGCGATTTCATGCTGTTCATTCTGTTCTTTCCGCACCTCGTCGCCGGACCCATCGTCCGCGCCCGCGATTTCTTGCCACAGATCAAACGCCCCAAACGCTGCGATTGGGTCCGCCTGCATCTGGGGCTGCAATACTTCCTGATGGGCCTGTTCAAGAAGCTGGCCATCGCCGATCGCATGGCGCTGTTCGCCGATCCGGTTTTCGATCATCCGCTGGACTATCGCACGCCGGCCGCGTGGATCGCGATGTTCGCCTACGCCTTGCAGGTCTACTGCGATTTCTCCGGCTACACGGACATGGCTATCGGCACCGCGCACATGCTCGGCTACAAGCTGGCGGAGAACTTCAACATGCCGTACCTGGCGCGCAACATCGCCGACTTCTGGAACCGCTGGCATATCTCACTTTCGACGTGGATTCGCGATTACCTGTTCATCCCGCTGGGCGGCAGCCGCGGCGGCGAGTGGAAGACGTGCCGCAACCTGCTGATCGCCATGACGCTGTGCGGCCTGTGGCACGGGGCGGCCTGGACCTACGTCGGTTTCGGAGCGATCCAGGGGGTGATGCTCATCACCCATCGTTTCTTTCGTCGCTGGTGCAAGACGCGGCCGATGCTCGACCGCGTGCTGCAATCCGCGCCGGGCACGCTGTTCTGCATCGCCTTCACCTTCCTGAGCTTCTGCGTCAGCCTGGTCGTCTTCCGCTCGGCGAGTTTCGGCCACGCCTTCGACATGTACACACGCATGTTGGTGCAGGCTCCCCCGTGGCTGCAAGTTCTGGGACCGGGAGGGAAACTGGTGGACGCTCCGTGGGGTCTGCGGACGCCGGTGCCGGAGTTTGGATTCTGGCTGACGGCCGGCGTGATGCTGGCCGCCCACATTCTCGGCCGAACGGCCGTATGGATTCGTCCGACGTTGCGGCTGTCGCCGTCGATGCTGGGCTTTGGCTACGCGGTGCTGTTCGGAATGGCTCTGCTGCTGGCGCCGCAGGGGGCGAAGCCGTTCATCTATTTCCAGTTCTGACGGGATGGTTATGCCGAAGCTCTTTCTGACCTCCGCCGGCAAGGGCAAGCGAATCGTCCTGTGGACGCTGGCGGCTTTCGCGATCAGCCAGTTGGCGCTGTCGATCTATCTCGACAAACGGCGTCCCGAAGTCCGCGATCCGCTGTACGGTTTCCGCCTGCATTCGCTGCGCGCGCGGTTGGCGGAGTCGCCCGGCGCGCCGCTGTTTCTCGCTCTGGGTAGTTCGCGCGTCAAGTACAGTGTTTGGCCCGACGCCATGAAAGTCCACGGCCAGGAGGACGCGCCGCCGCCGGTGGTTTACAACTTCGGCATCAACGGCATGGGCACCATCCGCGAACTGATGTACCTTCGCCGCCTGCTGGCCGACGGTATCCGTCCCGAATGGCTGCTGTTGGAGGTCTGGCCGCCGTTGTGGGCGGAGGACGGCTTCTTCCGCGAATCGCGTATGATCCTGGGCGAGGACGACCTGCGCTGGCGCGACATTCCGCTGGTGTGCCGTTACTTCCGCAAGGAACGGGACGTGCTCCGCCAGGGACTGCGCAAATGGCTGATGCCCATCTCGGACTATCGCGGACGATTGCTGGAGGCCGCCGAACAGGTGATACGCCCCTACAAGCAGTCCGAGGACACGAAACGGCATCTAGTCGATTGGCGGCCGCGCGACCGGGGCGGCTGGTTTCCGCTGCCGTGGGGAGCGCCGACGCCGGAGGCGCGACACCGCGCCATCGAACACGGCGCCGAGGAGATGAAACCGCTGGTCGATCCGCTGCACATCGACCCGCGCAGCGATTCCGCCCTGCGCGAACTGCTGGCCGAGTGTCAGAAGCGCGACATCAAGGTCGCCCTGATTCTGATGCCGGAACACAGCCGGACGCGCGGGTGGTATCCGCCCCAAGCGCTAACGCTGATGCATCAATATCTCGCCCGGCTGAAACAAGAGTATCCGGTGCCGATCGTGGACGCGCGCCGCTGGGCGCCCGATAAGGATTTCGCCGATTACTGCCACATGGACACGGCGGGAGTTCCGGCGTTCTCGGAGCGACTCGGCCTAGAGGTGGTGCAGCCGTTGGTGGAGGGCGAGCCGCTCCGCGCCGCCGTTCTCCTCGCCGACGAGGCCCTAACAACCCCTTGAGAGCGCCGGCAGCAGAGCCGTGTTCCATACCGATGGTAATCGTTCGTGAAACGCCTCGCGCAGCCGGAGGCGGGCCAGGGAGGGAACTTTCATGTTGGCGAAGATGAAGTATCGGCTGAAGAAGTTGCTCGGCTTGCCGCTCCCTCCCAAACCGTACGAGATCGTCGCCGACACCGACGCGGAGTTGTTCGGCTGGTATCGCCGAGACACGCGCGAGCTGTATACCGGCTTCGCGATAAATCCGGACGATACCTTGGTGGATGTCGGCTGTGGGGAGGGCAGCAACTGCGTCTTCGCCGCCCTGTGCGGCGCGGCCAAAGTCATCGCCACCGACATCGACCCCGGCCGGATTGAAACCGTCACCAAAAAAATGGCGGCCGAGGCGCGGGCGCGGTCCTTCGAGGCGCACGTCAGCGATTCCAATCCGCTGCCGCTCGCTTCGGGCCTCGCCACCAAAATCGTCTGTCAGGAGGTTCTCGAACACGTGGATGATCCGCCCGCCGTGCTCGCCGAGTTGGTGCGCATCGGCAAACCCGGAGCACGATACCTCTTCACCGTGCCCGATCCGGTCAGCGAATCCGTCCAGAAGCACGTCGCGCCGTCCTGCCACTGGGAGAAGCCCAATCACCTGCGCATCTTCGAGCGCGCGGAGTTTGACCGAGTGGTGCGCGCGACGGGCTTAACGATCGAAACGCGCACCTCCTACAGTTTTTTCTGGGCGATGTGGTGGGCATTGTTCTGGGCCGATGTGCGGATCATGAAGTTCGGTTCGCCCGGTTCGCCGGTACTGCGTCACTGGAACAAGACCTGGCGAGCGCTGATTGAGTCGCCCAACGGAGCGGCCGTCCGCAAGGCGCTGGATGCCGCTATGCCCAAGAGCCAAGTCCTTCTCGCCCGGAAAGCGGCGTGACGCTCCCCAGATCCAGGCCCGCAAACGCCGTGAGGCGCGCGGCCGGTTGGTCTCGTAAGGTCAAAAGGACCGTCATGGCGAATCTTTTCTTGCCGCCGGCGGGGCGGGGTAAACGGACCATACTCTGGGCGGCGATCTATTTCGTCTGTGCCCAGGCGGCGCTGGGCGTGTATCTCAACTGGCGGCGGCCGGACGTGCGTGATCCCGCTTACGGTCTGCGTCTGCTCACGCTGCGGCAGCGAATGGCCGAGAACCCCGCCGCGCCGCTGGTCCTCATCCTCGGCAGTTCGCGAACCCTCAACGGCATGTCGCCGGCCCACATGCACATTTCCCGGAGGGAGAGCGAGCCGGAACCTCTGGTGTACAACTTCGCCCTGGCCGGATCGGGCAGCGTCCGCGAGCTAATGACTTTCCGCCGCCTCCGCGCGGCCGGCATCAAACCGGATTGGCTTCTCATCGAGAGCTGGCCGGTGCTGTGGCCTGAAGACGGCATCTTCGCCGAGCGCCGCGTCATCGCCGACGACGAACTGTGCTGGACCGATTTGACCGTACTGTCGCGCTACCTGCCGGGCAAGGTTGAGTTCTTCGGCCGGGCGCTCAAGGGTAACCTCGCCCCGCTCGTGTCGTACCGCAGTCGGTTGCTGCACGCGGGCGCGCACTTCCTGCTGCCGCGCGACCTGGACCGCACGCTCACCCACGAGGAGAACGACTGGACTTGCACCGACGGCATGGGTTGGCTGCCCTACCGGAAGCTTCCCGCCGACCTTGAGGCGCAGCGCCGCGAGGTCGCCAAGGGGTTGCTCGTGGCCGCGCCGCTGCTCAACCCTTTGCGGATTGCGCCCGACAGCGATCGCGCGCTGCGCGATCTGCTCGACGAATGCCGGGCCGAGGGCATCAAAGTGGCCCTTTTCCTCATGCCCGAACATAGCGAATGTCGCCGCTGGTACTCGCCGCAAACGCACGCCGTCGTCTCCGGCTATCTGACGGAGTTGACGCGGCAATACGGCGTCCCGGCACTCGATCTGCGCGACTGGGCGCCGGACGAACATTTCGCCGACTTCTGTCACATGGCTCCGTGGGGAGCGGAGCCGTTTTCAGAGCGCTTCGGCCGCGACGTGGTGCGGCCCTTGCTGCGAAACGAGCCACTGGAACGAACTGTCCTTCTGCGGACTCCATGAAAATCAATTTGAGAGACATTTTATGTGGCAAAAATATCTCAAGCGAATGACGTTGGCGCGGAAGCTGCTGCGAGCGCTGATGCCGCACCTATTCGTCGGCGACCGCGAAGGCGAACTGTTCGGCCAGTTCAACGACGAAAGCGGAGAACTGGTGGGTGGCTTTCCGGTCGGCGCGGGCGATACGGTCGTGGACGTGGGCTGCGGCGGTGGCTGGTCGAGCGCGTTCGCGGCGCGGCGCGGCGCCGCCGTCTACGCGGTCGATGTTGATCCGCAGGCGTTGGCCGCCGTCGAGCATCTCATGAAGGGTCGGCCGACGGCACGCCCGTTCCATACTCTTTTGAGCGACGCCAATCCTCTACCGCTGGCGGATGGCATCGCCACGCGCATCGTGGCCCAGGAGGTCATGGAGCACGTGGACGATCCGCGTCAGTTTCTGCGCGAACTGGTGCGCATCGGCCGGCCAGGTGCGCGCTATCTGCTGTCGGTGCCCGATCCCGCCAGTGAAGCGCTCAACAAGGTGCTGGCGCCGGAAGCGTACTGGCGCAAGCCGAACCATCTGCGCGTCCTTGAGCGCGCGGAGTTCGATCGCCTCGTGACCGACGCCGGCCTGCGGATCGAGAAACGCGCTTCGTACAGTTTCTTCTGGGCGATGTGGTGGGTGCTGTTCTGGTCTGGCGGCGGTGATTTCGACATCGGCTCGCCCGGTACGCCGGTGCTGACGTACTGGCACAAGACATGGGCCGCGCTCTTGAAAACGCCCAACGGCCCGCGCATCAAGCAGGCGCTGGACGATTTCATGCCCAAGAGCCAGGTCATCATCGCCTGCAAGGCTGCCTGAGAGAATCGAAACTAGCCCGGAGCGCCAGCGACGGGCGCGTTGGCCCGTCGCTGGCGCTCCGGGCTAGTTAGCGCTGAAGATAGTGCGCGACCCGATCCGCCAGCAGGCCAGCCTGCTCAACACAATCGTTGAGGGCCACACCCCGATAGCCGTTGCCGCCGAGGAACAGGCCCGGATGACGCGACAATCGCCCCTCGATGCGCGCTACGCGCTCCAGGTGGCCCAGGTGATACTGTGGAATCGCTCGCTGCCAGCGGATGATATGGTGAAAGATCGGCGCCGCCAGTATCCGCATCGCCTGCCGCAATTCGTCGCGCACCGCGCCGAGCAAACGATCGTCGTCCCAATCGAGCATTTCCGGACGATTCCAGCCGCCGCACATCGCCCGCAGCAATACCATCCCCGGCGGGGCGCGTTCGGGAAAAATCGACGAGCACCATTGCACGCCGAGCACGTCGCGGCGCTGCCGCTGCGGCGACAGATAGCCGAAGCCATCCAGCGAAGCAGGCACGTCGGAGGCGCGATAGCCCAGCGCCACGACCGCGACGCGGTTGTAGGGGATGGCGTCGATGGCCGCCGCGAGGTCGGCGTCCTCGTCCGCCAGGATCGCCGCCTGCTGATGAGCCGGACACGCCAGCACCACCGCCTCCGTGTCCCAACCCTCGCGGCCCTCGCTCTGCACGCGCCAGCCGTCGCTCTCCAACCGCCGCGCCGTCTGAACGCGGACGCCGGTCAGAGGAGGGAAGCGGAGACGCGATGCCAAGGTGTCGATTAAAAGATTCATGCCCTCTCGAAATGACCACATTCGGCCGGGGGACGGAGGCGGTTCGCGACGAGAGGCGGCCTCGACACGGCGTTGGCGAGCACGAATCGCCATGCCGCGCAGCACGCTGCCGTGTTCGCGTTCGAGTTCAGCCAGGCGCGGAAAGGCGGCCTGGACGCTCAGCAGCTTCGGATCGCCGGCGTAAATGCCGGTCACGAAAGCGTCGGCCAGCGTCTCGGCCATCTCGCGGCCGACGCGACGGCGCACGAAGGAATCAATAGACTCGTCGCCGCGGCCGCGCCGGCGCGGACGAAAGCGCTCCGCCAAGAGCAAAAAGCGCGTTCGCCAACTGAGCGCGTCGGTGGCGAGGAAGGACGGCAGGCTGTTCGGCAAGAGATGCAGCCGGCCGTCGAGGAGGAGATAACGATTGCGCCGCGCGGCGTCGCTGGCGGCAAGGAGGCGTTCGTCCAGCCCCAATTCGCGGCACAGGGCCAGCGCGAACGGCTTGTTATCGAGGAAGCCGTTGGGACCGATCTCGACCCGGAAGCCGTCGCGGTGTTCGGTGCCGATGGTGCCGCCCAGATGGGAGCGCTCTTCCAGGAGAATGACTTCGGCGTCGGGGGCGCGTTGTTCGAGGCGGTAGGCGAGGGCCAGTCCCGATATGCCCCCGCCGACAATGACGACTCTTGGCATGACAGTTCAAAATCGGATGTCACGGTCGTCGATCGTGGGCTCGACCGGCGCGGGCGGCGCATCATTGGCCGGCAGCGGCTCGGCGGAGGTGCTTTCCGACGGCAGCGGGCCGTTCTTCTCTTCCACCGCTGTCGGAGCGCTCGTCGCCGGCGCTGTTTTTTTCTTGCCCGAGCCGCGCCGCCGACGCGACTTTTTCTTGACGGGTGTCTTCCCCTCCTCCGGCTGGGCGGTCAGTTCCTCGCCGAAGCGCGTCACGACGTAAGTACGGCTGCGCTTGTCCGTATCCAGTTCGACGAGCTTTTCCTTCTGGGCATCTTCGAGCAGTTCGCTGAAGGTGCGGTAGCCGTGGTACGACTCATTGAAGGACGGCTTTTTGCGCTTCATGGTGTCCTTGACCATCGACGACCATAGCACTTCCTTGTTCTCGCGCCGCAGCGCCAGCAGCGATTCCAGCAGCAGAGCGAACGCCTTGCGCTTGGTTTCCGGCAGGTGGGCGTCCAGCGACGGACCCAGCGCCGGCTCTTGGCCGAGATCCTCGTAGTAGATGAACTCGTCGCAGTTGTCGCGCAACAGATCGGAGGTCGATTCCTGCATGCCCAGGCCGATGACGTGCTTGCCGAGTTCCTTGAGCTTGGACACCAGCGGCGAAAAGTCGCTGTCGCCGGAGACGACGACGAAGGTGTCGATGTGCTCCTTGGAGTAGGCCAGGTCCATCGCATCGACGCACAGGCGGATGTCGGCGGAGTTCTTGCCGCTCTGAGCGCGGCGCGGGATCTCGATCAACTCGATGGCTGCCTCGTGCAACTGCGTGGTGAAGGTGGAGAAGCGGTTCCAGTCGGCGTAGGCCTTCTTGCAAACGATCTTGCCCTTTTCCACCAGCCGCTCCAGAACGCGCACGATGTCGAAGCGATCGCGTCGCCCCTGGAAGCCCAGGGCGAGGTTCTCGAAGTCGATGAAAATGGCCAGCGAACGGTCCTCATTGGTCACGATGCGTCTCTCGTCTTGATTGCCCCACGGACCCCGGCGGGCCGGGGATGTGTGTTCACGGTTTGGTCCTACCCAGGTTGCGCGTCGCCTCCTCGTAGCCTTCCAGCACGACCGGCACCGCCTTGGCTCCCTTGGCAATCAGTTTGCAGACCGTGCCGTCGGCCCTGGCCCAGACGAGGTATTCACCGCTGCGCAAGTACACCCGATAGCGCGTCAATTCGACGATCTTGTCCTTCACCGTCACCTTGTCGCGGCCGGTCCGTTCGATGGTGAACGTCAACAGCAGACGCGGTTTCGTCGGATGAATCCACAGGCCCGCGAACTGCTGCTTGCCGCCCTTGCGCGCGTCGTAGCGGCGCACCAGCGTGAAGATGTCGCTCCAATCGGGAGCAGTCGTCACCATCGGATCCTTGGGCACCTCGAAGAGATCGGTTTTGTCGCCACGTTTCAGGCTGGCTTTGCCGCCGCGAAGGTCGAGGACCGCCTTGCTGCTCGCCTTGCCCTTCTCCAGGACCGCTTCAGCGCCGCGCACCATCCCCTTGTCGTCGAGATGGAGAGTCAGCGTCATCGTCTCCTCGCCGTGCGTGGTCCGGCTGACGTAGGTGGTCCCTTTCGATCTCGCCGTGGTGGTGACTTCACTTTCGAGGACGTACCTGTCGGCGTCGGGGCGCAGATAGCGCAGAGAAGCAGGCGTGTCGGCATCGGCGGCCAGCAGGCTGCCGGCGAACAGCAGCGACAGCAGCGGTGACATGACGGCCTCCGCGGGAACTACCAGGACCACGCAGCTTTCGCCAGTTTATCCCACCGGGCCGAGAGGGAAAAGGTGCATGTTCCCCTCGCCCCGATACGCCGGCGGCGAGGGGAGTGCGATCGGGCTCACGGCCGCGCGCCGGGACGGTTCAAGATGTCGAACTTGAAATCGAACTTCTTGCCGGTCATCTCCTTCCAGGTGCTTTTCTGCTCGCTGTTGAGCGTATTCAGGGCCTTGTCGCTGGCCGCTTCGGTCAGCTTCTTGATGGTCTGGGCTGTCTCGGCGGCCTTGCGGAGCTTTTCGAGGGGGCGCTGCGGCACGTCGGCCAGCGCCGCCTTCGCCGCCTCCGCGATGTCCTTTTTCAGCCCGTCCGAAATGTCCTTGACCGCCGTTTTCTGCTTGTCGGTGAACTTCAACTCCTTCTGAACCTCTGTCTTGTTGAGCGACGGCAGAACATTGACTTGCAACTCGATCTGATGCAGGCGCTTGATCTGTTTCTCGCTGAGAACGTCGGGGATGGCCTTGTTGACCTTGTCGCGCGATTCCATCGTGGAGTCGAGCGTCAGTTTGCCGAGCTTTTTCAGATCGCGGTCGTTTTGGGCTTTCCGCAAGTCGGGTTGATACTTGTCGTGGACCTCGCGGACGATCTTGCGGAACTTGTCGCGCTGGTCGTCGGTCATCTCGATTTCTTTTTGCACGCCCTTGTTCAGCAGGAGGGCCGGCGCGCCCAGGCCGTTTTCCAGCAGCGGCATCATACCGGGAATGAGTTGGCCGAACGCCGGACCGATCACCACGGCGGCGAGGATGGCCGTCAAAAACCATTTCAGGCGTGGACGCATGAGAGCAACTCCTTGGTGAAGGACAGGGCGAGCAGGGAAGATCGCAGCGGCCCAGAAACGCTGTCATTATAACCCTGCGGAGGGCAAAAGGGTTTCGTTTCCTCTCCCCCTCACCCCTAACCCTCTCCACCGAAGTGGGGCAGAGGGGAGTATGACGCTCGGCGCGCACAAGCGCCGTGGTCCGACCCAGATCGGCCGAACCACGGCGCACGCACAAGAGAGACGGATTGGCGCGTCACTTGCCGGACGGCGCGGCGGGGCGGACGGTGCGCGGCTGCGGCCGCGATTCACCCGCCACGGTCTTCCACCCCTCCGGCGCCTTGGGAGCGTCGAAGTAGCGGCGGTCGAGCTTCATGTCGGTGCGCAGATTGGGGATGTCCCACTTCACTTCGTTGCGGTTGGCGTGCTCGAACCACAGTTGACGCGGCAGATAGTTCGTCTTGCTGAGAACCAGGCGGGCGCGCTGGAAGTCGGACTTGTCCGCCGTGGAGCGCGGCTCGATGTCCACGTAGATGTAATACTGATCTTCCTTGGCCAGCTTCAAATTGTAACGCTTCTTGGCCTCGTCGGCCTTCATGCCGAACAACAGCGACAGTAGATTGTCCTCGCCCACCTGCCCCGGCTTCGGCTTGGGCAGCTCGTAGTAGCGGATTTCCTTCTGGGCGGGCAGGAACTGATAGATGTAGGTGCCGGTGCAAACGAATTTCTCGCGCAGCTCCTTCTTGCTGTCGGTGGAACGCAACTCAAGCAGGGCGAGGTTGAGAGCGCTCGGGCCGGTGCCGGACTTCATGTAGTAGGCGACGCCGGACAGCGCGTTGACCTGATCCAAAGTATAGTCCTTGTCGGTGCGCACCAATTCGGCGCCGAGGGAGGTGACGTCTTTCATCGCCGCCTCCCACTTCTTCAAGTGTTCGTCGAGCGCCTTGCTATCGGCCGGCGCGGCGGCCGGCGGCGCGGGGGGCGTTTGTTGAGCGCCGGCGGACAGACCCGCCAGCAACAGGGCGGTCAGGGCCAAACCGAAAGGACGCATAGGTCTCCTCCTGTGTTTTCCGCACAATCCGCCGTGCCGTGCGGGAGGAACGGCGGACGGAATTCGATCTGCCAGCGCGTTATAGCATCCCCTCCGGCGGGCGCGAAGTGCGGCTGAGAAGAAAAGCACTAACCACAGAGTCACAGAGGACACAGAGAAGATAAGAAAAGAAAAAATAAGGCAGAACACGCCTCAAGAGGATTCAACATTCTCCTCGTATTGATCCCAGTTTCATCCTCTCTTCTTTTCTTCTCTGTGTTCTCTGTGACTCTGTGGTTGGTTCTTCTTGCCTCACTCGCCCAGGTTGACATACACCGTCTTTACCTCGGTGTACAATTCCAGGGCATATTCCCCAAGTTCGCGGCCGAAACCGCTCATCTTGTAGCCGCCGAACGGCGCGGCGCTGTCGAAGACGTCGTAGCAGTTGACCCACACCGTACCGGCCCGCAGACCGTTGGCCAGGCGGTGCGCCTTGCCGATGTCGCGCGTCCACACGGCCGCGGCCAGACCGTAGAACGTCTGATTGCCGCGCCGCAGCACCTCGTTGACATCCTTGAATTTCAGAATGTTCATCACCGGCCCGAAGATCTCCTCGCGGGCGATCTTCATCTCGTCCTTGACCCCGGTGAACACGGTCGGCTCGATGAAGTAGCCGCGGTCGCCGCAGCGATTGCCGCCGATCAGCAACTTCGCCCCCTCCTTCTTGCCGGCGTCGATGTAACCCATGATGCGATCGAACTGTTCCTGCGATACCTGCGGACCCTGCGTCGTGTCGGGATCGAACGGATCGCCGACCTTCTGCGCTTTGGCTTTTTTCAGCACTTTCTCGACGAATTGATCGTGGACCTTCTCCTCGACGAACAGCCGGCTGCCGGCGCAGCAGCACTGTCCCTGATTGAAGAACAGGCCGAAGTACGCCCCCTCGACGGCCGCGTCGAGATCGGCGTCGGCGAAGACGACGTTCGGACTTTTGCCGCCCAGTTCCAGGCTGACGCGCTTCAGATTGCTCTGGGCGGCGGCGGTCATGATGATCTGGCCTGTCGAACCCTCGCCGGTGAAGGCGACCTTGTCGATGTCCATGTGTCCGCTGATGGCGGCGCCGGCGGTCGGACCGTAGCCGGGCACGACGTTAATCACGCCGTCGGGGAAGCCGGCCTCCTGCGCCAGGGCGGCGACGCGCAGGGCGGTCAACGGCGTCTGCTCGGCCGGTTTCAGGACGATGGTGCAGCCGGTCGCCAGGGCCGGACCCCACTTCCACGCTTGCATCAAGAGCGGGAAGTTCCACGGAATGATTTGACCGACGACGCCGATCGGTTCGTGCCGCGTGTAACAGAAAAATGGACCCTCGACGGGGATCGTCTTGCCGTGGACCTTGTCGGCCCAGCCGGCGTAGTAGCGATAGCACTTGATGGTCAGCGCCAGGTCGGCGGCCAGCGAATCGCGCAGCGGCTTGCCGTTGTCGAGCGATTCGAGGGCGGCCAACTCGTCCTTGTGGCTCTCGACGAGATCGGCGAGTTTGTTGAGCAGTCGGCCG
>DATBGU010000144.1:0-122735 GCA_036557825.1 Gemmataceae bacterium | reverse complement strand
AAAGCCGACTCGAACGAAGCGTCGGGAAAGGGGCGGCTGCCCAACGTCCGCCGGTGAACGGTGATCGATGCGTTACGCTGGTGTGAGTCCTCGCGACATCTCCGCCTGGATTTGCGCCACTTCCTCGACCCCGATCGACAGACGCACGAGTCCATTGGTGATCCCCTGCCGCTCCTTCTCGGCGGGGCTGACGTAGCGATGCGAGGTCGTGGCGGGATGGCTGCACGTCGTCGTCGTGTGGCCAAGCGACGGACTGAAAGGGATGCCGGGCGCTTGCCGCATAAGACGGTTGACGGCTTCACGGCCGCCGGCGAGATCGAAACAGAGCATGTTGCCGAAGCAGCCGTGCAGCAACCGGCTGGCCAGTTCATGATCGGGATGGTCGTCCTGTCCGGGGTAGACGACGTGGGTCACGCCGGGCTGCTCAGCCAACCATTTGGCCAGGGCCGCGGCATTGGCGGACGCCGTTCGCATGCGCAGCGCCAGTGTGCTCAAGCCGCGTTCAGTCAGCCAGCAGTCAAACGGGTTGGAAGCGAAACCCCAGATGCTGCTGACCTGGCTAACTTCCGGCAGCATGTCGTTGCCGGCGCACACCAGGCCGAGCGTCACATCGCTGTGACCGCCGATCATCTTGGTCAGGCTCTCCATCACGAGATCCGCTCCTTGCTCCACCGGTCGAACCAGCACCGGTGTCGCGAAGGTGTTATCGACGACCAGCAAGCAGCCCGCTTCGTGAGCCAATCGAGCCAGCGCCGGCAGATCGGTGACGCGCAGCAGCGGATTCGACAGCGTTTCCACGAACAGCAACCGGGCCGGAGTCTGTAGCGTCTGACGCACTTGCTCCAGGTCGCCCGTGTCCACGAAACTTGTCTGCACACCGAGGCGCGGCAACTCCTGATGAAAGAGCTGCGTGGTTCGACCGTAGAGGCGGTGGCTGGTGACGACGCGCTGTCCTTGCTGCACGGTGGCCAACACAATAGCACTGATGGCGGCCATGCCCGAACTGGTAATCAGCCCCCACCGCGCTCCTTCCAACTCAGCCAGCCGCGCGGCCAACTGTCGGGCGTTGGGGTGTGCATCTCGGGCATAGATGAAGCCGGACTCCTGAGCGTCCAGAATGCGATCGAGGGCGTCCAGATCCGGCAGCGTGTAGACGGCGGATTGATACAACGGCGGGACCAGCGGACTGCTCGGACCCAACGCGGATGCGGGCTTGGCGGGTTCGGTCATGACGATCGTTCTCACCACGAGTCCAAAGATCAACAACAGAACATCGTGGCTTATTGGATGAACCCGCGGCCTCTCCGTCGATGGGCAGCGACAAGCAAAACATCTGAGCGGGGGCTTTTCGAGCGTTCCTTACTCTTTCAGCGTTGCCAGGAAGTTTTGCACGGCAAGCCACATCGCCTTATGCGGTCCATGATCGCTCTGTTTGAAACCGAGGTGGGCCGCGTCGTCCCGCGCCTTCTCGTCGCTCGCTTTCTCCACGAGCCGGAAATGCAAATACCACAGCCCGCCCGCCAACGAGCTGTCCTGGTCGTAGACGAACAGCGGCTGATTGTTCGGGTCGCCAACGAGGCGGTTGAACTGATCGACGACTTCCTTTTTCAAGGTCTGCGGCGACACTTCGAGGAAGAGGTAGCGCAGGCCGCTCTGCTCGAAGCGGCGGCGGACCTCGCGGTCGTCCGCCCCGGGCGCGCGGATGTGCAGGACGGTGCGATATCCGTGTGACTTCAGCCAGGCCACGCCCTCCGGATACGGCTCCTGTCCACTGGCGACGTTGGGCTTCGCCACCGCGAATTGCGGGATATCCACCGGCAAGGCGGGAGTGGCCGAACCCCCGTCCTTCGCCGAGGGCGTCTCGGGTGTCGGCGGCGAATACCGGCGCGAAGAATCCGCCGGCGGTTCCGGGGCGGGCGGCATGGGCCGGCCCGGCTCCGTTCCTGCTCCCTCTCCTCCGATTGGTTCTGGCGCTTCGAGATGCACGCCCGGCGCGCCTGCCGGCGGAGCAGGAGGATTGGCCGGTCCTGGAGTCACGAAGGCATTTTGTTGAATGTTCCCGGTGGGCGGCGGCACGATCGCGCCTGCGGGGGGCGAGCCGGGAACGACCGGCGGCGAGTTCGGATTGAAGCGCGGCGGCAAGGGACCGCCCCCGGCGCAGTGATCGCACGGCGGCGCGACGGCGGGACGAGGAGTCGGCGGGTAGCCGGCGCAATAGTTCTTCGAGCAATGGCAGCCGGGCAGTACACAGAGCACGGCCACACACGCCAGCAGGATCGAAACGCGTCGCCGGTCCATGATCTGCCTCCTCTCGTTCACACCTACTCGATTCTACGGCGTGCAGCTGAGGCGGCGGCAGAGCATCTCCCAGGGTTTGAGCCGGAAACCCACTCGACAGCCGTGGACCGTAGCGATTACATGGGATGCAGCGGCGCGCGGAGCGACCCCGGAGGACGGATCGCTCGATTGGCGTTAAGTCGATGGAAGGAGTGAAGCGACCGATTCAAGGCTTGGCCGGCGCGGGAACGACCAAGCCCGGCGACGAACCAAACGGCGCCGGCTCGCCCGTTAAAGGGGGAAAAGACGGCAGTGGTTTTTCGGAACGACGCAGTTTCTCCAGCGCACGGCTGGCACGACGGATCTTTTCTTGCAGCCGTTCCTGCTCGCTCTTACTTTCCGCTGCGCGACGTGTCTCCGTGAGCTGCGCGCGGAGGAGTTGTTTTTCGAGCTTGAGAAGTTTCACTTCGGCCTCAAGGATCTCAATTCGTCTCTTGGCGGCATCCTTGTCGCCTTGGGAATCGTTCGCGCGGAGCCATTTCAACCACGCTTTTTCCATCTCCTCAACCGTGGCGAAGTCGTAGTGTTTTTCACAGGCCTTGTCCCAATCACCCTTCATCCCCTCGGCGACAAAAGCGAGGAACGTCTTCCGATCGTTCGCTTCGACGAGGAAACGCGAGACGGAATAGCCCTCGGCGTACAGGACCATTATGTCGCGCGGATAGTCCTTGCTGGGGAACAGCCGGCGCAACGGGATGGCGCGTCCAGGCGTTTGCAGAATCTTCCGCACCATGTTGTCGTGCTCGCGGCGTACTTTTTCGTCCTCGGAGAGGATCGATCCGCCCTCATCGGCCCAGCGCGGCACCGGCGCGCGGAAGTAATAGGCGAAGACAGTGTGCGTGATCTCGTGCGGCAAGACACTAGCCACCAACCGATCCGCCTTGCCCTCGATGTGCATGTCGATGCGGAGGATCGCTCCGCGCTCGAAAGCGAACGAGGTGGCACCGCCAGAGGCATTGTCCGTTACCGTCACTTTGAGTGGACACCGCTTCTCCCAGCGCGGCATCTCTTCACCCAGCCATTTCACGGCAAACTCTTTGCGGTAGCGTTCGGCGCTCTCGCCGATCTTTCGCGCTATCTCTTCATCCGGTGCTTCGACAACGAAATTCGGGGTGCGATGAGATGCCCCCAGCGAAGCGAACGACGTGAGAGCAAGGAACAGACAGAGACGGCCGCGCGTCATGAGGACGACTCCTTTCGTGCCAGGACACCTTGATCCGCGGAAGACGCTCCATGATCGGAAAAACGCGCCGGCCGGTCAAGGCAACGCGGCTCCGGTTCGGCTCGTCACATTGCTTCGCAGCGCCGCCACGAGTTGATCCACGTC
The DNA here is from genome assembly GCA_036557825.1 of Gemmataceae bacterium. Classification (GTDB taxonomy): domain Bacteria; phylum Planctomycetota; class Planctomycetia; order Gemmatales; family Gemmataceae; genus JAJPHU01. Next base: position 119,071 of record DATBGU010000144.1, on the reverse strand, counting down.
CGCATCCGTGTGGCCTGCCGTCACACTGATTCGCAGCCGGGCGGTCCCTTCCGGCACCGAAGGCGGGCGAATCGCCGGCACGAGTAGCCCCTGCTCCTCAAGGCGGCGCGACAGCGCCAACGCCTCGCGCGGCGCACCGACGATCAACGGAACGATCTGACAACACGAATCTTCGACCCTGCCGCCCACTTCGCGGAGTTGCCGACGCAATCGCTCGGCCAAGCAGAGAACACGCTGGCGAGACAGAGGCTCGTCGCGCACCACGTTCACGGCGCGTCTCGCCGCCGCCGCCGTCGGAGGCGCGAGCGCCGTCGAGAAGAAATATGGTCGAGCATAATTCACCAGCCACTCAATCAGGCGGCGCGAGCCGCACACGAACCCGCCCTGCGTTCCCAGCGCCTTGCTCAGCGTGCCCACCTTGATGAGACGGTCCCAGGTCCACGACCCCGGCTTCAGCAGATCGGTGATTCCGCGGCCTCGCTCGCCGATCACGCCGGTGGCGTGGGCCTCGTCGATCGCGAGCAGGCAATCGAAGCGCTCGGCCAGTTCCAGCAGTTCCGCCAACGGAGCGCGATCGCCGGCCATGCTGAAAATCGTGTCGCTGACGATCAGGCGGCGGCGAGCGCGGCGTCCTTCGCACCGAAGCAGATCCGCAAGGTGGTTGAGGTCGTTGTGCCGGTAAACGTGGATCGCCGCGCGCGACAGGCGGCAGCCGTCAATCAGGCTGGCGTGGTTGAACGCATCGCTGAACACGGCGTCTTGTCTGCCGGCGAGGGCGCTGATGACGGCGAGGTTGGCGGCGTAGCCGCTGCTGAAAACCAGGGCGGACTCCGCTCCCTCCCATCGCGCCAGCGTTCGCTCAAGGGAACGCAGAGGCGGCAGATGCCCTGAGATCAGGGCGGATGCACCGGCGCCGCAACCGTAGAGGCGAGCGGCGCGAGCGGCGGCCCGCGCCAGACGCGGATCGCCCGCCAAGGCGAGATAATCGTTGGAAGAGAAATTGATCAGCTCGCGTCCGTGAAGCTGAACGCGCGGCCCCTGCCCCGATTGCAATCGCCGTCGAACGCGGTACAGCCCGCGTCGGCGAAAGTCTCCCAGATCATCGTCCATCCAGGCGGCCATGCGAATCTAAAGACAAAAGGAACTAACCACAGAGTCACAGAGAGCACAGAGAAGAAACACGGAGGAGAATAAAAGAACATAACTGGTTTCTTGCCTCTTTGCTTTTTGGTCTTTTCTTTTTTTCTCCTCTGTGTTTCTTCTCTGTGCTCTCTGTGACTCTGTGGTTAGTTCTTCTTACGAGAGCACGGGCAGTTCCCAGGTCGCGGCGGTGGGCGGCGGGGGCGGCGGGATGGCGGGATCGGCGTCGCCGACGCGGTCTTCGTGCCAGGACAGTTCGAGATCCTCGATCATTTGCAAATCTTCCTCGTTGGGCCGGCCGGCTGTCGCCAAGTAGTTGCCGATCAGGCCGCTGGTGCCGCCGACGTAGAAGATCCAGCTTTGTAGGTCGCGCAAGTTCTTCTCGCGGCCGCCCGCCACCTTGAGATCCTGACGCGGCAGGATCAGACGCATGACGGCGATGATCTTCAAAATCTCCATCGGCCGCAAACGCGGCGCGTTCTCCAACGGGGTGCCGGGAATCGGAAAGAGGAAATTCAGCGGCACGACGCTGGGGTTCAGTTCCTTCAAGCTGAAGGCCAGGCTGACACGGTCCTCGATGGTTTCGCCCATGCCGAAGATGCAGCCGCAGCACGTTTCCAGACCGACTCGCTGGGCCAAGCGCACCGTATCGACGCGCTCCTGCCAGGTGTGCGTCGTGACGATCTGAGGATAGAACTCGCGCGAAGTTTCCAGATTGTGATTGATGCGACGAACCCCGGCGTTCTTCAGGTCCAACGCCTGCTCCTCCGTGAGTGTGCCGAGCGTGGCGCAGTGACAGATGCCGTCCACGTCCTTCATGGCTCGCACCGCTTCCATGATTTTCGGCCATTCGCGTTTCGTCGGCCCGCGTCCGCTGTTGACGATGCCGAAGGCGCTGGCGCCGCGGTCGCGCGCGTCCGCGCACGCCTTGACCACTTCCGCGCCGTCCATCATCGGATGCGGTTCGATGCCCGTCTCGAAATGACCGCTCTGCGCGCAGAACTTACAATCTTCGCTGCAATTGCCGAACTTCGTCGGCAGGATGCTGCAAAACGTGACGCGGTCGCCGTGGAAGTGACGCCGGACCTTGTGGGCGGCGTAGAACAGATCGTAGAGATCCTCGCCTTCCAGGGCGAACAACCGGCGCGCTTCTTCGCGGCTGATGTCGCCGCCCGCGATGACGCGACGGCCCAGGGACAGCAGGTCCGGCAGTGCGGAGTCCGACATGAATTTTCTCCTCGGCGGTCAAGCTTTGCGGCTGGGCATGCACACGATCGTCAACACGGCCAACGTATAAATCACCAGCAGGGTGTAGGGCAGCGCGGAAACGGATCGTTCGCTCTTCTCCGCCTCGGCCGGAGCGGACTGGGCATGCGCGAGCGGCGTCCCCAGAGCTAGGACAAGGATAGCTGGAGCGAGAAAGCGGAGTAGGCGTCGCCACATGGTAGTCGATCTCTAGCCGGCGCGGCGGTGGAGCAGTCTCTCCCCCCACGCCCACAGCATCGAACGCGCGGGCTTCGCGGCGGGGGGAGGCGGAGCGACTTGCACGAATTCCGGCTCGTCGACCGGCGCGGCCCTGGACTTGCGCCGTCGTCGCCGCTCCCAGAGAAACTGGACGAGGACGCCCGTCACCACGAGCGAGGCAAAGGCCCAGTTCAGCAGAGAGCCGTTGTTCTGAGTCCACTCGACGCTCTTCACCATATGAAGCCGGTCGAATAATGCCAGGGCGCTGTAGGCCATCAGCAGCGAACCGACCAGGCTGGAGAACGTGGTGATCCAGAATTTGTACAGCAGCACGCCGATCAGGCCGCCGACGAGAAAGACGGCGATGGGTTCGTCCCAGCCCGGCGCGATCAGGTGGAGCAGGCCCAGCGCCGCCAGTCCCCCCGCCGCGAACAAAAGTATCCGTACCAGCGACAAGGCCAGCGCGCCGGCGGAGACGGCCAGTAAAAGTCCGGCCACCAGCGGCTGCATGCCGAACTGTTTTCCGTGCGACAAGCCCAGCAATCCCGCCGCCAGCGTCACCATCATCGCCAGCCAAAAGCGGTGGGTTCGCCCGCCCAGTGACCACAGAAGAAATCCGGCCAGCAGCCCGGCGCCGCTGAGTATCGGCGAAAGCTCTCGCGCCTCCTTCAAAATGTCCGGCGCCACGATCTGCATCGCCCGAACTCCTTGTCGGTCCAAGATTTCACTTCCGCTGCGGCAAAATGGAGATACCATACTGTATCGCCACTTTTGCGAACTTAACGGGGGGGGGATGGACTGTCAAGATGGGTCGCGCCCCGTTCCCGTCTCGGTGCGGGAGCGTGTCTGGCGACACGGCAGACGCATCGAAAGACCGATTCTTGATCGGAGGGAACATTCTTTGCATTCACCGCGTCCTATCTCTGATTTGAGCTGCATTGTTCCGAACTTGCATCCCAGTGAATCCCGCCCTCGATCGGTGGAGTTTCCGCTTCCACCCCGAAGCGGATGAGAAACTCCCTGCCCGTTCGATGGCATAACTCTTCCGGTTCACACCGGCAGCGCGATAAAGGATGAGCGTTATGGCGATTCAGGATCAGGCCGAAGGTAAGTCGTCGGCGCGGCGGGTGGAGATGGTGGTCCGCACGCTGCGCCATGAAATAGGCGATCTGCTGCAATCCGTCTATTCCGCGGTCGCCATCCTCCAGGAACGCCTGCCAAGTGGACAAAACCTGGAACGCACCATCCTCTCCGACCTCCGCGGACGGGCGGAGTTGTGCAAGAATGAACTCGATACGGTCCACGATCTGGTTTGTCCCTTTGAACTGAATCTCGACTGGACGGACCTGAGCGAACTGTCCGCGGGCCTCGTCTCGTCCTTCACCCCGCGTTCTTCCAGCCTGCAAGTCATTTGCGAAGTACCGCGACCCCTCAAAGTCTGGGCCGATGCGCAACGACTCGCCCAAACCGGGACGATGCTGCTGATTTCGCTGGGGCATGCGGCGCGCGGCAAGGTCGAGATCCGCGGCTTTCCGCCGGACGCGGGCGGAATGGTTCAATGGGTCTTCTGGCACGATGGTCCGCCCGCCGGCAGCGAACAACTCAGCTGGTTGCAAGCACCGTTCAGCACGACGCGACACGCCCGCTTCGGCTTGGGCCTGGCTTTGGCGCGCCGCGTCGTCGAAATGCACGGTGGAAGCATCGTGGCCGGTGAAACTCCTCAGGGGGGCTGTCGGGTCGCTCTCAGCCTGCCGGCGGGTCCGGCCCCACCATAAAGGGGAACTCCCAACTGGGCGAACCGCGAGGGGAAGGGAGCGAAGAAATCCGCTCCCTTCCCCTCGCGGTTCGCCAAAAGTGAGAGCCTCGTAAGGGTGCCAATGTTCGGCGGTTACAGGAATCGGCGCGATTGTCCGTGTTCCGCTCATTCACGACAGAGGAGTCCGGCTGAGTTTCTACTGACGTGCGAGTCAACGTCTGTTAAGCTGTTAATGCGCCCCGATCAGGTCGCCTTGAGGCCGACATGGAGGAGTTGCGCCCTTCTCCCCTCGGGAGCAAGATAAAACAATTCGGGCAAGGACCGGCCACGGCACTCAAATTGCTCATCCCTCACCGACGCGGGAGAAGCAACGTCACAAGTTTTCTGCGGCGAAGCAGATTGGCTTGGAGGAGGTTGGCGTCATGGATCAATCGGCGTCCATGTTGTCGCCCTTGAAGATCGTGGTGGTCGAGGACGACGCCACCGTCCGCCTTTTTTTGAAAGAGTCGCTGGAGAAACTCGGCCATACGGTCGTGGGCGAGGCGGCCACCGGCACCGACATGGTTCGCACCGTGCTGGAGATGGAGCCGGACGTGGTCGTCTTCGACATCCACCTGCCGCGCCTCAACGGCCTGGATGCGCTGCGGCAAATCTATCAAGAGCGCGTCGTCGCCGCCGTCGCCATCACTGCGGACCGCGATCAGGAGTTGGTCCGTCGCGCGCTGGAGGAGCACGTCCTGGCCTATCTGGTCAAGCCGGTCGAGGCGCATCAGCTGTTGCCGGCGATCATGATCGCCCGCGCCCAGTTCGAGGATCTTCGCTCGTTGAACGAAGAGAACGCTTCCTTGCGGCAAGCCCTGCAAAACCGCAAAATCATCGAGCGTGCCAAGGGCGTCCTAATGAAGCGTTACCGCTGGACCGAGGCCGAGGCGTTCCGCCGCCTTCAGCGCGGCGCCATGAACCGCCGAACCACGATGGTCGAACTAGCTCAAAATGTCCTCAACGGCATCGAAATGAATTTGTAGCGTCTCTCCTCGGCCCGCGTCGCCGGCTCGAGCAAGCCGGCGCTGCGGGTCGCTCGGAACTCACCTCAGTTCGGCCACCAGCTCCTCATACTCCCCTCCCCTGCTCTCCACTTCCGCGCGGCGCGACGTTTCACCGATCACACTCAGCGCGATCCGCAGATGCTCCGTCGGCAGGCAATTGGGAACGCGATCCGCCCACTCCACCAGGCACACGCCCTCGCCCTCGAAGTATTCATGCACTCCCAAGTCGGCGAACTCGGCCTCCGTCTTCAGGCGGTAAGCGTCGAAGTGATAGATCGGCAGCCGAGCCGCGTATTCCTGCACGAGAACGAAGGTCGGGCTGGTGACGACACGGCTGTCTGGGATGCCAAGGCCTTCGGCGATGGCCCGCGTCAGATGCGTTTTCCCCGCTCCCAGCGGCCCGACCAGCGCCACGACCGCGCCCCGACCCAGATGCTGACCTATCCGGCGACCGAACGACCGCGTCGCCGCCAGGTCGGGCAAATCCACAATCCGCGAGGCGGGACGGTCGGCCATTGATGAAGATCACTCGCTATGCCGTGAGATAGAATCCGATTGGTTCCGTCGCGGAGGCCCGTCTTGACATCCGACGCGGCAGCCGCTAACAGACCGAGCACGCCTCCAACGGTCGAAGGGGAGAAACAATGGCGGACAGATGGACTCCGCAGCGACGTCGAAAACTGCTCGTGCGCGGGCTGGGCTGGGGTCTGTGCGTCGGCGTGTGGACGACGGCGCTGCTGACCACTTATCCGGTCCAAATCGGCAAACACGTCACGCCTGCCGGCATGTATTTCTCCGCATCCAAGCTCCTGCACGTCGGCGCCTATGGCTTTCTGACCGTCTTCATAACCTGGTTGCCGTTGCGCCGCTGGCGTTGGCTGTTGCTCGCCTTCCTGTCGTTGCACGCGGCGGGCACGGAGTTCGGCCAGACCTTCGTTCCCGGTCGCGTGGGCAGGCCCGAAGATGTGGCCATCGATCACCTCGGCCTGTTGCTGGGACTTCTCCTAACGTGGAAACGCTGGTTGCCTCACTCCATTCGCTCCCTGCCGCTGCGCGGGACAAACGTCGTGAAGTAGGTGCCGCGAGCCGAGCGGCACTTGGAGTCCGGCTCGGCTCGCCGGACCTACATGCCTTCCTTGATTTCGAGCGGGCGTTGAATCGGCCGCGTCTGAAGATAGACCCACAGTGCAATGCCCGCCACGACCAGAAAGACACTGGTGTAACTCTCGAACCCTTTCGGACGCGGATCATCGCGCAGCAACTCGTTCAAATATCGGTGGATGCCGTAGCCGACCATCAGCACCGCGATCACCTGCCCGTCGTGCCGGCGCAGGGGATAATACGCCATCAGGACCAGGAACATTAGGAACATGCTGACGACTTCGTAGAGCTGGGTCGGGTGCAGACCGAGCGTCCTCGGCTCGATGGTATCCAAATCTGTCTCCTGCGTCTCCTTGGCGTGCCTCACCGTTAGGCGTAACCGCGTCTCGCCGCGCGGCCAGAGATAGACGAAACAGTTTCGCAGCACTTCAACCGGCGACTGCTGCATGGTTTTGCCGCTCTCGGTGATCTCCTTGTCCTCGATAACGCAGTCGTTCACTTTAGTGATAAGGTCGCCGTCTCGTAGCCCGACTCCATAGGCGACGGAGCCGGGATCAACCTTGTCCACGCGCACGCCGTAATCGCGCGGCTGCTCCCTTTCGGGAGCCAGGGTGAAGCCGGCCGGCGTCTGAAAGCCCTGTTCGACCAGACCCTCGCGTGCCGGCGCCGACAGGGGAAAATGCACCGGATAAACGGCGCAGGTGGGACAGGCGACCTGGCCGTAACAACAGCCGTTGAGGAAGCATCCAAACCGCCCCAGACACAGACCGACCGCGATCGAGGGGGCGACGATGTCCGCGAGCTTCAGAGTGGAAAGGTTGTACTTGCGGAAGATCAGCACGTAGGCGATGAGATAGCCGATGAGGCCGCCGATCACCGAGCCGTACAAGACGATGCCGCCGTCCCAGATGCGGTAGAACTCCTGGAACATCTCGGAGAACGACATGTTCTTCTCGAACTTCAGATAGGTGAGGCGTGCCCCGATCAAGCCGCCGATGAAGAGCCAGATGGTCAGATCCTGAATGTGTTCCCGCGCCACGCCCTCGCGCTCCGCCCTTCGTCCCGCCAGCCAGGTGCAGATAATGAACGACAGAAACAGCATCATCCCGAAGCCGTAAATCGGCAGACCGTCACGCAACTTGGGAGCGCCGAGGTAGACGACGAGGGCCGACACGACACCGAAGCCGGCCAGCCACAACGAGGCGCCGCGCAGACCTTCTTTCAGCGCCGGCCGTGTGGCGCGTCGGCCCAGCACCCAGGCGATCAGTCCGAGACCGAGGCCGACCGCCAGCAGAAACGCCTCAAGAGGGAGGTTGGCGGGCAGCCAATCGGCCTTGAGCGGGATGTAGAAAAGAACCTGTCGCATGGGAGATTGTCAACCTTACCGGGGATGGCGGATCGGACGCCCGCTGTTCTATTCCAAACCCTATCAAGCGACGGCCTTTTCATCCACCCCACTCAAAAATCCGAAATCCGAAATCCGAAATCCGAAAGAAAACCCAAAGAAGAAACCCAAAATCCAAAATGAGCGGTGGAGGTTTTGAGTTTTCGTATTCTGATTTGAGATTTCTTTCGGATTTCGGATTTCGAGTTTCGGATTTCCCGCGAAGCGGGTATATCTGGGTAGACCCTGCAACGATTTCCCACCCCGCCCTCGGCCGCGAGTACACCGAACATGCATCTGAGCGACAAACCTACTTCTTCCTCTGAGAAACCCTCCGGCGATACGAACCTCTTTTCCAACGAACCTTGGTGGCGAGCGCTAAACGGTTACCACTGGTTCGTCCTGGTCATGGCGGCGCTCGGCTGGCTGTTCGACACCATGGATCAGCAGCTTTTCGTGCTGGTGCGGACGCCGGCGCTGGGAGAGCTGTTGGCGACGAACGACAAAACTGTCCTGACGGTGTACGGCAGCTGGGCGACCACCATTTTCATCGTCGGCTGGGCGACAGGCGGTCTGATCTTCGGCCTATTCGGCGATCGCTGGGGCCGAGCCAGGACCATGATGCTCACCATCCTGATGTACTCGATATTCACCGGATTGTCGGCCCTGTCGCGTTCGTGGTGGGACTTTGCCGCTTATCGTTTCCTGACGGGGATGGGGGTCGGCGGCGAATTCGCGGCCGGCGTTTCGCTGGTGGCAGAGGTGATGCCCGCCCACGCTCGCCCCTACGCCTTGGGACTTCTGCAAGCGCTCTCGGCCGTCGGGAACATGATGGCGGCCGGTTTGAGCTTCCTGCTGCCGCCTCAATTGGAGGTGAACGGCGTGCAGGGTTGGCGCCTTCTGTTCTTGATCGGCATCATCCCGGCCCTGTTGGTCGTGCTGATGTTTCGCAAGCTCCGCGAGCCGGATAGTTGGCTGCGTGCCAAGGAAGCAATAGTTCACGGCGAGAAAAAAGACGAACTGCACCGCCAAATGGGCGACTTGACGGAGCTATTCCGCGACCCACGCTGGCGCTACCATACGATGATCGGCGTGACGCTGGCGGCGGCGGGCGTCATGGGACTGTGGGGCGTCGGTTTCTGGACTCCCGAACTGGTCCGCAACAACGTGCTTTCGGGTATGGATTCGCAGTGGCAAGATTGGTACGCCAGCTGGGCGATGCTGCTGCAAAACTTCGGGGCCTTCTTCGGCATTTACGCCTTTACGCGGATCACGGCCCTCGCCGGAAGGCGAGCGACCTTTGCCTTGTCGTTTCTGCTCGGCCTGGGCGCGACGGTCTTGGTCTTCGGCTTCATGACGCGGCCGAGTCAAATTTGGTGGATGACACCGCTGTTGGGGTTCTGCGGCCTGATGGTGTTCGGCGGCTTCGCCATTTACTTCCCGGAGTTGTTCCCGACGCGGCTGCGTTCGACAGGTACGGGCTTTTGCTACAACGTGGCGCGTTACCTAGCGGCCGCGGCGCCGTTCATGCTGGGGCAACTCGCCAACTGGTATCTCGCTCCGGCGGGAACCGAACGAGCGGCGGCGAAATTGTCCAATCTCACTTGGTTAAGTTCGCTGGGCAGCGTGGACAACTCCTTCCGCTACGCCACGTTGACGGTGGCATTGATTTACGTGATCGGTTTGCTGATCTTACCTTTCGCGCCGGAAACCAAAGGCAAGCCGCTGCCGGAGTAATCGGAGAGCATAACGATGACGGTGACGACCCCGGACTGGCTGATGCGGCGCGGCGTTCACCTCCAGGAAAGCAAGGATGGCCTTTCGTGGCTGATCTATCTCGACAAGGAGCCGCAATACCTGCTGATGGCGGTGCCGGTGAAGGGGCAGTTCGGCTGCCGCATCACGCAAACCATCAACGGCCGACGTCTCGACGGCGGCGCCGTCTATCCGTCCGTCGAGACCGCGCTGAGTGGCGGTCTCGACGAATTGCGCAAGGCGCTGGGCTGGTGAGTCGCTTGCGGCTTAGCGTCGTGCCGCCTTTACCTCGATCCATTCGCCGGGCTTGAGCACCACGGGTTCCGCTTGCGTCTCCTTGCGGACGCGCTCGGCCCAAGCGCCGGCGTCCTGCGCGATCACTTCCCAGGTGTTGAAGTGGATCGGCACGACCTGCCGCGGCTGAATCAGCTTCACCGCTCGCAAGGCGTCGTCCGGCCCCATCGTGTAATTGTCGCCGATGGGCAGGACGGCGAGATCCACGCCTTCCTCGCCAATCAAGCGCATGTCGCCGAATAGCCCGGTATCGGCAGCATCGTAGACGCGGCTCCCGTCCTTGAAGGTGATGAGGAAGCCGCAAGGATTGCCGCCGTAGCTGCCATCGGGCAGCGCCGAACCGTGAAACGCCAGCGTCAGCTTGACGTAGCCAAAGGGATAGTTGTATCCACCGCCGTGCTGCTGGCCGTGGACCTTGCTCAGTCCCTGGTTCTTGAACCATTCGCTGATTTCGTAATTGGCGATCACGCTCGCGCCGGTGCGCTTGGCGATGGCCGCGGTATCGCCGACATGATCGCCGTGGCCATGCGAGACAAGAATGAAGTCGGCCTGCACTTTGTCGGCTGTCGTCGCCGCCGCTGGATTGCCGGTGAGAAAGGGATCGATCAGAACGCGCTTGCCATCGCTCTCCAACAGCAAACAGGCATGTCCCAGCCAACAGAATCGCGTCGCCATGACAAACCTCCCAGGTGCAAAGCCTTTGAGACAAAATCATCACCCGTTACAGAGATCCGAGCAGTTCCTTGACCTTGTTCTCGATCTGATCGCGCACGGCGCGATACTCGTCGGGCGGCATGTTCTTGGGGTCGGGAATGTCCCATTCTTCTCGCCGGCGCGCCGGTACGACCGCGCAGGCCTCATCGCCGCAACCCATCCCGACGACGACATCGAACTCCTGGACCGGAAGGTCCGCCACGGACTTCGATCGGTGTTGCGTCAAGTCGTAACCTAGCTCGCGCATGAACTCGACGGCGCGCGGATTGATCCGTCCCGAGGGCCGCGAACCAGCACTGTACGCCTCGACCCGCCCAACTCCGTGGATACGCGCCAGCGCCTCGGCCATTTGACTGCGATTGCTGTTTTCGATGCAGACAAAGAGGACGCGCTTGGGCGCCGGTGCGGCGGAAGGAGAAGGAGCGCAGCCTGTCAGCAGCGAAAAACAGACAAACGGGATGCGCTTTAGCGTCGAAGAAAGAGATCGGTTCATGAACGCGAGTCCTTGGTTGAAGACAGAGCGAGCGGTTCAAAGAGATACCGGCCGAGAGGCACGGCCAGCAGAGCGCCGGCGATGGGGGCCGTCAGATAAATCCATAGATGTTCGAGGTTACCGCTCACCAGCGCCGGCGCCAGTGAGCGCGCGGGGTTCATCGAGGCGCCGCACACCGGCCCGGCGAACAGCGCTTCCAGAGCGATGACGGACCCGACGGCGACACCCGCCATGATGCCCTTCTCCTTCGCCCCCGTGGACACCGCCAGAACCACCACCATCAGCAGCAACGTGAGAATCAATTCCATCACGAACGATTGCCAGGCCATCCCGGCCGGGCGCGTCGCGCCGAGACCGGCATCCGTTGGAAAGAGCAGCCGCAGCAAGAGGCTCGCCAGCAGAGCGCCGGCGCACTGACTGACGATGTACGGCACGACCGAGCGAAGCGGAAAGCGGCGAGCCGCGGCGAATCCCAGCGTCACGGCGGGATTGATATGAGCGCCGGATACATCGCCCAGCGCGTAAATCAAGGCCAGCACAATTAGACCGAACGTCAGGGAAATCCCGACGTGGGTGACATGGCCGTGGACATTGTTGACGACGATGGCCGCCGTGCCCGCGAACACGAGAGCGAACGTGCCGAACAACTCCGCCACGAGTTTCCGCATCCTATCCCCCTAAGGCCGTTGCGCATCTCGATAACTTGCACCTTGGTCCCATCGTAATGAACCGCCATCGCATCGTGAAGGGTCCGGTTGGGATCGCGCGCTCGTCGCGCGTCCTTGACGCCCGGATTGTGACAAGGTGCCTCGCGGCAGCTAAAGTAATCCTGTCGCTGGAGGTTGTGGGCGGTCCTGGAGCGATCCGCCCTCCGGTGGCGACACCTCAAGGAGGCGACGCATGACGCGACGTTTACCGTGCATCGTTCTCGGCATTATGGTCGGATTCGCGGCGGGAAACGTCCGCGCCGTCGAAATGGAGTGGGTCCGCGTCGGCGACGACAAGCACTCGTTCGCTCTCGCCAAATCGGGGCGGCGTTTCGTGCCCTGGGGCTTCAACCACGATCGCGACGCGCGCGGCCGGCTGCTGGAAGATTACTGGCACGACGAATGGCGGAAGGTCGAGAGAGACTTTACCGCCATGAAGAAACTCGGCGCCAACGTCGTGCGGATTCATCTCCAGCTAGGCCGCTTCATGATTCGCGCAGACAAGACCAACGACAAGGAACTGGACCAACTGCAACGCCTCGTGAAGCTGGCGGAGCGATCCGGTCTGTACCTGGATCTGACGGGCCTGGGCTGCTACCACAAGAAGGACGTGCCGGCATGGTACGATGCGCTGTCGGAGAAAGAGCGCTGGGAGGTGCAGGTTCGCTTTTGGCGGGCCGTCGCCGATCGTTGCAAGGACAGTCCGGCCATCTTCTGCTACAACCTGATGAATGAGCCGGTCGTGCCGGGCGGACGACGCAAGGACGGCGACTGGTTGGGTCCGGCCTTCGCCGGCAAGCATTTCGTTCAATTCATCACGCTCGATCAGGGCGAGCGTCCGCGCGCCGACATCGCTCGCGCCTGGGTGCGAACGCTGACGACCGCCGTCCGCAAGGTGGATCGGAAGCATCTCATCACGGTCGGACTGGTGGACTGGAGCCTCGACCGTCCGGGTCTGAGTTCCGGCTTCATTCCGAAGAAAATCGTCGACGATCTCGATTTCCTCAGCGTCCACATCTACCCGGCCGGCGGAGAGGTTGACAAGGCGCTGGAGACGCTGGCCGGCTTCGCCGTCGGCAAGCCCGTGGTGATCGAGGAAACATTCCCTCTGAAATGCTCCATCAAGGAATTGGGAGAGTTCTTCGACGGCTCAAGGAAAAATGCCGCCGGTTGGGTGGGTTTTTACTGGGGGCAATCGCCGGAGGAACTACGCGGATCCAAGACGCTGGGCGATGCGCTGACGTGGCAATGGCTGGAGTTCTTCGCCAAGCGAAAGCCGCGCGATCGCCAATGATCGTCGCTCACTCCCGTCCGATGAATACTCCCGTCAAGAACACGAGTAGGCCGCCGACGACGACTTGAAAGATCGCGGATGTCCACGGTGTATCCATGTAGCGATGCCGAATCCAGGCGATGACGATCAATTCCACCAGCACGACGCTGACGGCGATGCTCGTCGCCAAGAAAAAGGCATTAGGAGTTGAGTCGGGAATGAGGTATGGCAAGGAGTGACCCAAGCCCCCCAGCGCCGTCATAAGTCCGCAGATCGCGCCGCGCACCCACGGCCGGCCACGGCCGGTCAGACTGCCGTCGTCGGACAGCGCTTCGGCGAAGCCCATACTGATGCCGGCGCCGAGACTGGCTGCCAAGCCGACCAGAAATGTTTTCCAGTTGTCGCCCGTGGCGAACGCCGCCGCGAACAGCGGGGCTAGCGTCGAAACCGAACCGTCCATGAGTCCGGCCAACCCCGGCTGCACCACTTGAAGTACAAACTCGCGCTTGCGCGCCGCCGCCTCGGTGTCCGGCTCCTCGGCTACCATCCCCTCGGCGATGTGCTGATGCTTGCGCTCCTCCTCGGCGAGATCGCCGAGCAGTTGGCGAATGCCGGCGTCGGTCGCCTGCCCCGCCGCCTTCTCGTAGAAACGGCGCGTCTCCAGTTCCATCAGCTCCGCCTGCTTGCGCACCGCGTCCAATCCCAGCGGCCGCACTAACCAGACCGGCTTGCGGCTGACAAAGCCCTTGACATCGTGCCGGCGAATGAGGGGGATGTGTTCGCCGAACCGCTCACGATACAGATCGAGCAAGCGATGGCGATGGCCGTCCTCCTCGGCGCGCAGGCGGCGAAACTCTTGCGCCTGGGCTGGATAGCTCACCTTCAATCCCTCGGCGAAATCTTCGTAGATGCGGGCGTCCTCCTCCTCAAGCGAAATGGCGAGGGCGAGGATCTCCTGCTCGCTGAGACTTTTGAATGTGCGCACGATGATGGCTCCTCGTAGTTTTCCCTTCATCTTAGCTCGCCTGTTGCAGTCGTCGCTTCCATCCTCCATAATGCCGGCTCAGACGACTTTTTGGCGAACGGCCGGCGTCAGCCGGCGGTTCGCCTGGATATTGCCCAAGAGGACATTCCATGCGACTCCGCACCTGGCTCTCGGCATCGTTCATTCCCCTGGCTCTGTCGCTGTCGTTGCTGTGCGCCGCCGACGAGAAGAAGGGCGACGACACCGGCATCACCTGGAAGAAGACGATCGTTGACAAAAAGTTTCGTTCCGAAGGCGTCGCCGTCGCCGACGTGAACAAGGACGGCAAGCTCGACATCCTCGCCGGCGAGGTCTGGTACGAGGCGCCCGACTGGAAGATGCACGAGATCCGCAAACCGTTCCGCGACTACGGCAACGGCCTGGGCGGTTACAGCGAGAGTTTCGCCTGTTGGTGCGACGACCTCAACGGCGACGGTTGGCAGGACTACATCGTCATCCGCTTTCCCGGCGCGCCCTGCTACTGGTACGAGAACCCCAAGGGCAAGGATGAGCACTGGAAAGAGCACATGATCTGGCACAGCGCCTGCAATGAGACGCCGACCTATGTGGATCTGTTCGGCAACGGCAAGCGCGTCCTCCTGATGGCCTTCCAACCCAAGGGCAAGGACAATGAAGGCCAGATGGCGTACTTCACTCCGGCGAAGGATCCGACGCAGCTTTGGGAGATGCACCCCATCAGCGAGCCGAGCACGAAGGACCACGTCATTCCCGGCACCTTCCGCTTCTCGCACGGTCTCGGCGTCGGCGATGTCAACGGCGACGGCAAGCTCGACGTGATCTGCACCGGAGGCTGGTGGCAGCAGCCGGTCAAGGTCGAAGACAAACCGTGGAAGTTTCACCCCGCCGGTCTCGGCGATGCTTGCGCCGACATGTTCACCTACGATCTCGACGGCGACGGCAAGGCCGACATCGTCAGCAGTTCGGCCCACAAGTTCGGCATCTGGTCGTATCTGCAACGTCCCGGCTCGGCCGGCTCGCCGGCCTTCGTCAAGCAAGATCTGTTTCCCAAGCTGGTGTCCGAGACCCATGCGATGCACTGCGTGGACATCAACGGCGACGGATTGAAGGATCTCGTAACCGGCAAGCGTTGGTGGTCGCACGGCCGCAGCGAGCCGGGTTCGGACAAGCCGTCGATGCTGTACTGGTTCGAGGCCAAGAAAGGCGGGGACGGCCTGATTCGCTTCGTGCCGCATGAGATCGACAACGACTCCGGCATCGGTACGCAGTTCGTCGTCACCGACATGAACGGCGATAAACTCCTCGACGTGGTGACGGCCAACAAGAAGGGCGTGTTCGTGTTCGAGCAGGGGCGAAACAAGCAGGTGGGAAACAAGAAGTAAGCGTGTCCTCCCGACGACCGTTGAGCTTTCGGAGCCGGAAGCGTGAGCGAAGCTGCGTCCGTCGCGAACGCTTCCGGCTCGGTGGACCAGCGTAAGGGCTGGTTCGAGCGGGCTGACTCCGCACCAAGGAGCCGACGGCACGCCATGCTGTCCGGCTCTCGCTTCGCTTTCGCGCTCTTCCCCCGTCTGACTTATCCCGACACAGAGACCGCACCCGTCTTCCGCTGGCCGCTGCGGCAAACGTCCATGACTCGGCCACGTTCGTCGAGTGCGAGATGGAAGCGCTCCTGCCCCTGAAGGCGATGCAGCGACAGGTGGTACTCGCGGCCAGCGGCCGCCAGGTAATGCAGGCGGTCGGGCTTGCGCGGCGTGCGCAGCCGGCCCCACGAGCCGTCCCCGAGATAGAGCACGCCGTTGTTATGCGCCAGGCCGCCCAGCAGCGGCTTGGTCCGCTTGAACGTGTGATCGTGATGCTCCAACACCAGCGGGACGCGATACTTCTCGAACAGCGGCACCCAATGCTCGCGGTTGCCCGCGCCGGTCCCGTCCTTGCCGTTGGTCGACTCTGGATTGCGGTACGACGGATAGGCGGGAACGTGGTTGACCGCGATCACGTTGGGATGGTCCTTCCGCGCCCGCAAGGTTTTCTCCAGCCAGTCGGCCTGTTCGCCGCCGATGGGCGTGGTGTGGTTGGAATCGAGAAGCACCAGGCTGAGGTAGTCGCCAAAGTCGAGCGTGGCGAAGCCGGTCTCAGGGTAGAGTCCGTCGAAGAGGGCGTAGAAGAACGGCGCCTTGGCGCGCGGCCGATTGTAGCCGCCGTCAACCTCGTGATTGCCGATGCCGGCGATCAAAGGGATGAGCCGGCCGTCGCGGCCGATCATATGCTTGCTGTAGTTGCGCAGAAAGGCCAGACTAACGGCGGCCGACGTGCCGTTGTCGTAACCGATGTCGCCGCCGATGACCGCGAACATCGGATCTTGCCGCGCCGCCTGGATGTTGTTGGCGACGGTGTGCGGATTGACGCCGCAGTCGCCGCCGGAGATGAAGTGAATGGTGTCGGTCGCCTTGGCCGGCATCGTGCGGAAGCGATAGGTCGGCGACTCCTTGCCGATGCGAAATTCGTAATCGGTTCCCGGCCAAAGTCCGGTGAGTTCGGCGCGGAAGACCTTGAGGTCCGTGCGTGGGAAGGGGCGAGCGGAAGCGGGCCGCGCAAGCCAGCGGTCGGCGCGCGGCCGCGCGAAAAAAACGGTCGGGTCCGTCGTCTCTCCCGCCGCGCCGACCCATTGCACGGTCATGGTCGTGGTCGGATCGCGCTGCCAGGTGAGAAACAGGGTATCGGGGCAGAAAGGCGCCTCATCGCGAGCGTTCGTGACGGAGGTGTCGGTTCCAACGAACCCGGCAGCCAATCCGGCCAGGGAAGTTCCGAGAAACGCGCGGCGGGAGGTGGGAAACATAGCGGTGGGTTCCAAAGATTGACAAACACGCGGGCAGGGGGGCAACCTAATGATAGCATCGTCGCCCGCGCTACGCAGTAAAAAACAATTCGCGCCGCGCAGCCGCTCACGACGAGGGGTGATCCAGGTCGATGAGGATTTCCGTGGAGCCTTGAACCTCCCGGACGATCGGTGTGCGGTCGCCGTCGAAGGCGCCGCGGAAAAGGTCTTTCTTCTTTTTGAGGTGCTCCAGGGCGATGCGATACTTGCCCGGCGGGATGCCTTTCCCGTCGGGCCCCATCGCTCGGAAGGTGCCGTCCGCTCGGTTGTAGGCAGCAATGTAGGTATTTTGGGGCGGTTGGCCATCGGAAGTCACGGGAAAGAATATCACCCGAACGTACTCACCTTCGGGAACGGTAAAAGGAGCGCCACCTTTGACGATCCGGCCTTTGGCGTTGAGCCGGCCGTCACCACCACATCCGGACAGCACGAACAGGCAAAGGGCGACGGTCAGCAACGCGCGCGGATTTCTCACGAGAGGCTCCCGTAGTTGGTTAATAGTCGCTCCCAAGCACTTGACCGTCCGCCTTGGAGATCAGGAAGCACCACGTTTGCTCGCTGATGCTGTTCACGATGAAGCGGACGCTGCCATCGCCGAAGCAGACGTTGACGCCGCCAGTGTGCAGACTGCGCGACATGCCGGAGGTCATGAGATTGCCGTCCACGATGCAACCCAGACCATCGGACGAACCGATGGTCGGTGTCCAGAACTTGCTGCACGTTTGAATCTCGTCGCCGTCGCTGCCGGAGTCGCCCAGTCGATTATTCGGCGTGGGATTGTAAGCGGCGCGCCCGGCGTTGACGATGCTGGAGCTGGGGAAACCCAAGGCCCAGACGCCGCGCGGGTCGAGTGGCGACTTCCCCGCGCGCAGCTCGGCGACGGCGATCGTGTTGGACAGGCCGTCCGTCACCTCGGCAAAGCGTGCTCCGTAATTCGCGGACATCATGGGACTGGAGGTAAAACCTTTCATGACGCCGGCCGACGTGGTGCGTTTCGTGCCCCCATTGGCGACGTGGTCGTAATCCTCCCATCCCGCCGTCGCCCCATAGTTGCCTCGCGCCCAGTTGCCCGGACTTACCATCGGGTCGGCATAGTGCTGAGAGTTGTTGCCGTCGGAGGGACACAAAAAGGTTTTGACGTTGGTGGCCACGATCGACCGCCAGGTCTGTACGGCATTGATCGGCGGTACGCCTTGCACCACGGGAAGCCCGGGGTAGGAAAGGGGATTGCCCTGGTTGAAGAGGTTGTTCTGTTCGATGTAGGGCAAGAGGAGAACCGCCCAGTTCGGCCCGAACGGCATGGTGAAATCGAGAAAGTCATCCTTGTTCTGGACGTTCAGCCACCACGGGATCTGCGAGGCGGGTGGCAATTTCTGAAAGGTGTTTTCGTAGTTGTTCAGAGCCAAGCCCAGTTGCTTGAGGTTGTTGGAGCAACTCATCCGCGCGGCGGCCTCGCGCACCTTCTGGACGGCCGGCAGCAAGAGTCCGATCAGGATGGCGATGATGGCGATGACAACCAGCAACTCGATCAGCGTGAAACCTTGTCGGCGTTGCATGGGAACCTCCTTGGAAGACGGTTTGCCCTGATGTCGTCCCAAGATGAAAAACGATTTCGCCCGAATCCTAATCGGGCGATGTGAAGGTTCCAGGCAAAGGACGCTGACGTTCCGCAGTAGGCAAGATGAAGAAACTATCACTCCCGCACGGGGTTTTTTTTTCGTTGACTTCCAAACAGTTGTTTGATACACTTGTATTATGCGAAAAAGAGGTCGTGACATGATGACGCCTCCAGAACAAAGCCGTGCTGCGGTGGAGAGCGAGTACGCGTCTCCGCGGGTCGTTCTCGCTACGCGCGAGCGGTTGCTGGAAACGGCGGGGGAAATCTTCGCCGAGAAGGGATTCAAGGGGGCGACGGTTCGCGAGATCATCGATCGCGCGGGGGTGAACATCGCGGCGGTGAACTACTACTTCCGCGACAAGGAAAGACTGTATATCGAGGCGGTCAAACACGCCGCTTGCGGGGAGCCTGAGAGTCCGCGCTTGGAATGGCCGGAAGGCACCGCGCCGGCCGCGAAATTACGCGACTTCATCCGTTTTCAACTGCTCAAGTTTCTCGATCCGAGCCGGCCTCCCTGGCCGGCGCGCCTCATCATGCGCGAGCTGACGCAGCCCAGCGAAGCCTGCGCCGAGTTGGTGCGCGAGTACATCGAGCCGAAAAGCAAGATCCTGATCGGCATCCTCCGCGATCTGCTGCCGCCCAATACATCGCGGCGGAAATACTTCATGACCGCGTTCAGCATCGTCGGACAGTGCCATTTCTATTGCTCGCACAAACCGATCATCCGCCTGCTGGTCGGCGAGGAAGAGTATCAGCGTTTCGATGTGGCCGCCCTGGCGGAGCACATCACCCAGTTCACGCTGCGGGCGTTGGGAGTCGCGGGGTCCAGTGAGCCGGGAACGTAAGCGATCGGAGGTTCACTCATGAACTGGATCGCCTTGAAAATGCTGACCGGCAATCGCGCCAAGTACTTCGCCATCATCTTCGGCATCTCGTTCGCTGTCATGCTCATGTCGCAGCAGGCGGCCATCTTCACCGGCCTGATGCGCAACACGTCCAGCCAGATCCGCGATATTCAAGGGGCGGATATTTGGGTCATGGATCCCAGCGTGCAGTTCATCGACGACATCACGCCGCTGTCGGACAATGCCGTCTTGCAGGTGCGCGGCGTGCCCGGCGTCGCCTGGGCCATCAAGCTCTACAGCGGCAAGGCGCGCGGCCAATTTCACGAGGGTAATTTCAAGCAGTTCATCATCCTCGGCATCGACGATCAGACGCTGGTGGGCGCGCCGTCGAAAATGGTGGTCGGCTCGCTGGCCGACCTGCGCCGGCCCGACGGCATCGTTCTGGACGAGAGCGGCTATCGCTATCTTTTTCCGGGCCAGCCGCTGCAAACGGGCCGTGTCTTCGAGATGAACGACCATCGCGCCGAGATCGTCGGCATTTGCAAGAGTTCGCCGACCTTCCAGACGTTTCCGATCGCCTACACGACATACAGCCGGGCGTTGCATTACGCCGCCCAGGAGCGGCGAGCGCTGTCGTTCGTCCTGGCCAAGGCCGAGGAAGGCGTGCCGCCGGAAGAAGTGTGCCGCAGCATCGAAGAGCAGACCGGACTGATGGCCCTGTCGCAGGAAGGGTTCTCGTGGAAGACGATGGTTTACTACATGCAGCGCACCGGCATTCCGGTGAACTTCGGCATCACGGTGCTGCTGGGTTTCATCATCGGTGCTGCCGTCGCCGGTCAGACGTTTTACCTGTTCACCATCGACAACCTCAAGCAATTCGGCGCCCTCAAGGCGATGGGCGTCAGCAATGTGCGGATCATCGGCATGGTGCTGATGCAGGGGCTGGTGGTGGGCGTATTGGGATACATGATCGGCCTGGGTTTGGCGAGCCTCTTCGGCGAAGTGATGGCCTGGAAGCTGAAGGACACGGGCCTGCCGTTGGCGGATTACATGGCGTGGCCGATCCCGATCCTGACGGGATTGGCCGCCGCTCTGATCGTCGGCGCATCGGCGATGATTAGTCTGCGCCGCGTCCTGCGCCTGGAGCCGGGCTCGGTGTTCCGATAAGAGGAACTAACCACAGAGTCACAGAGAACACAGAGAAAAACACAGAAAAGAGAAGATAAAACAGGAGAGGTAGACGAAGCCAGGCGAGTAATAAAGTCAAGTAATTTGCCTTTTTCTCTCAGTGTTTTCTTTTCTCTGTGTTCTCTGTGACTCTGTGGTTAGTAAATGGTGGGCCATGAGTTGGATCGCCATCAAGATGCTGACCGGAGATCGCGCCAAGTATCTTGGCATCGTCGCCGGCGTCACCTTCGCCGCGCTCTTGATCGCCCAGCAGGCATCGATCGCTGTCGGCCTGCTGCTGCGCACCACCTCGCACATCCAGGACATTGCCGACGTGGATATTTGGGTCATGGACCCCAACGTGCAGTTCATCGACGAGTTCAAGCCGCTAACCGAGAACGACCTGTATCGCGTTCAGGGTGTGCCCGGCGTCGCCTGGGCCGTGCGCTTCTACAAGGGCCAGGGACGGCTCAAACTCGACATCGGCGGCGATAAGAAAAAGCCCAAGTATCAGCAGTCCGTCGTCCTCGGACTCGACGATGCCACGCTGGTCGGCGCTCCGCGCGAGATCCTCCTGGGAAGCCTCGCCGACCTGCGCCAGCCCGACGCCGTCATCATCGACGAGAACGGCTATCGTTATTTGTGGCCCAACGAACCGCTGTCGGTCGGCCGCGAGCTGGAGATGAACGACCACCGGGCGGTCATTGTTGGAATCTGCAAGGCGTCGGACACTTTCCAGACTTTCCCGATCTTTTATTGTCGCTATCACCAGGCCATCCGCTACGTCCCGCAGGAGCGCAAGGTGATGACGGCCATCCTTGTCGGCGCCGAGGAGGGCGTTTCGCATAAGGAGGTTTGTCGCCGGATCACGGAGCAAACGCGGTTGAAGCCGATGAAACTCGGCGAGCCGGAGCGGCCGGGACTCAAAGCGCTGACGCGCGATCAGTTCATCGAGAGCACGCTGATGTATTTCGTAAAGCGGACGGGCATCGTGGTCAACTTCAGTATCACCGTCGCGTTGGGCTTTCTGGTCGGTTGCGCCATTGCCGGGCAGACGTTTTACACCTTCACGCTGGAAAACTTGAATCAGTTCGGTTCGCTCAAGGCGATGGGCGTGACCAACCTGCGCATCGTCGGCATGGTGCTGACGCAGGCGTTCGTCGTCGGCCTGCTCGGCTTCGGTTTGGGTGTCGGGGGGGCGGCGTTGTTCGGCAAGCTGATGGCGGCGACCGGCAGCCGTCTGGCGTTCTTGATGCCCTGGCAGGTGTTGGCCGGCACCGCCGCGGCCGTGGCCCTGATCGTCACGCTGTCGAGCCTGGTGAGCGTTTACAAGGTGCTGGTGCTGGAACCGGCGGTGGTCTTCCGAGGATAAGGGCATGTTGACGGACATCACGGCGACAGCGCCGAGACGGGGAGGAGCAGTGATGGGCGGCGAGGGGGCGGGAGATCGCGCGGTCATCTGCCAGGGCGTCACCAAGGAATTTGGCGATGCCGATTCCCGCGTGCTGGCCCTGCGCGGCGTCGATCTGGAAGTTCACCCCGGCGAGATGACGCTGCTGGTCGGCCCGTCCGGCTGCGGCAAGACGACGCTGATCTCGATCGTCGCCGGTCTGCTCGACGCGACCGCGGGTGAAGTGACGGTCCTGGGGCAAAATCTGCGACAGATCCGCGGCCGGCAGCTGGTGCGTTTTCGCGGTCAGTACATCGGCTTCGTGTTCCAGCAGTACAACCTGCTGCCGGCGCTTACTGCGGCTGAGAACGCGGCCGTGCCGCTCATCATCGCTGGCCGCCGCCGCGCCGAGGCCGTGGCCAAGGCCAGCTCAATCCTGGAAGAGGTCGGCCTGAGCGACAAGATCAATACGCTGCCGTCGCACCTATCTGGCGGGCAGCAGCAGCGCGTCGCCATCGCGCGGGCCCTCGTCCACGAACCGAAACTGCTGGTCTGCGATGAGCCGACCGCCGCTCTGGACGCGCATTCGGGCCATACCGTGATGGAGCTGCTGAAGCGCGTCGCCGTGCAGCCGGGCCGGGCCGTCATCGTCGTGACGCACGATAATCGCGTCTTCAGTTTCGGCGACCGCATTGTGTACATGAACGACGGAATCATCGCCAAGGTGGAAGAGAAATCCGCGATCGGCGGTTCGTAGCCGCTCGCGGCCTGGAGGTGTGAGATGAGGAAACTATTCGGCAAGTTGCTCCTTCCGATGCTGGCGGTCGGCATGTCGGTCTTCGCGATTTACCATGTCGTGCAGGCACAGCAGAAGCCTCCCAAGCCGCCGCCGCCGTTGGAGCCGGCGCGGACGCCGTTCGGCCACACCGTCGCCGGCGCCGGCATCGTCGAGGCGCGCAGCCAAAACATCGCTATCGGCTCGGCCCTGCCCGGCCTGGTGCTCAAGGTTTGGTCGCCGGAGGAACTGAAACTGCCGCCCAAACCCGGCATGACGCCCTGGGAAGGGCTGATCGGCCAGCACGTCAAAGAGGGCGATCCGCTCTTCCGCGTCGATGACCGGCAGCTCAACGCCATGCTCGCCTTTCACGAGGCGAACCTGGCCTCGGCGAAGGCGCAGCTCGCCAAACTGGAACAAATGCCGCGCAAGGAAGAACTCGAAGTGAGCAAGGCCAAGAAGGACGTCGCCAAGGCGA
Organism: Gemmataceae bacterium; assembly: GCA_036557825.1. Lineage (GTDB taxonomy): Bacteria > Planctomycetota > Planctomycetia > Gemmatales > Gemmataceae > JAJPHU01. Next base: position 95,793 of record DATBGU010000144.1, on the reverse strand, counting down.
CCGTCGAGCTTCAGCGCGACCTGGCCGAACGCGACGCCAAGCTGGTCGGCTCCGGGTCGGTGTCGGAAGAGGAATATCGTCAGCGTCGCCTCAATCAGATGGTGGCGCAGCGGCAATTGCTGCAAGCCGAGGCGGACTTCACGCTGATGAAAAACGGCGCCTGGGAGCCGGACAAAGCGATCGCCCGCGCCGCCATCAAGCTGGCGGAGGCGCAGATCCAGCAAGATCACACGGACATCGATCGCGCCATCGTCCGCGCTCCGATGGACGGCGTCGTGCTCCAGGTGAACGTGCGGCCCGGCGAGTACGTCGGCGCCAACCCCGGCGCGGCGCTGGTCGTGCTGGGGGCCGTCACCGACCGCGTCAACGTTCGCGTGGACATCGACGAGCACGACATCCCGCGCTTCCAGGCGGGCGCTCCGGCGGTCGCAAGTTTGCGCGGCGCGCCGGACAAGAAGTATCCGCTCACTTACGTCCGCATCGAGCCGTACGTGATTCCGAAAAAGTCGCTGACAGGCGACAACACCGAGCGCGTCGATACGCGCGTGTTGCAAGTGATCTACGCGCTGGAGACGAAGGGCAAGCCGATCTACGTCGGCCAGCAGCTCGACGTGTTCATCGACGTGGGCGACGTGCGGAAAGATAAGCCCGTCGCCCCGCCGGAATCGACGGGAGGATGAGGTTGACCGTGAAACTCCCCTAGATCCAAATCGCGTCGCGATTTATTCTGGTGTTAGTGATTCTTTTGGCGAGCGGGAATATTTGCGACCGGCTCGCCAAACAGATCAAGCCTCTGAATGCAGTCCGTCCGCCACTCCCTCCGCGGGATGCTCTCCACGACGTACAGCTAGGCGAGGCGCTCTCCCAACCGTGGCAGTCCCGCGCGGACGGACAACGTGATGGCCCTCTAATCCACGCCCCAGGAAGGAATGTGCATGTCGCAGTGTCGCGGCGGAACGCTTCTCGCAATTCTCAGCCTCGTCCTTTTTCACTCGGCTCACGGTCCATCGGCCCGTGCGGACGGGGACCGTAAAGCGCCGGTCAACGCCAACACGGTGGAATCGGCCGTGCGGGTGCGCCACCTGGATGAGGAAAACGGCTGGTTCGTGGCGGAGTCGCCGAATTTCCGTTTGTACCATCAGCAAACGGAAGAACAGGCCGCCGTGGTGCTGAGGGCAGCCGAGCGCGCCCGCGCAGCTCAGCAGCGGAAGTGGTTCGGCAACGACGCGACCATCTGGACGCCGAAGTGCCGCATCTGCTTCTATCCCGGTGGAGAGTCTTACAGTTCGGCCACCGGCGCCCCCGCCAATCCGGGCGGCGGCGGACACACCGACATCCGGGCGGAAGACGGCCGAGTGTTCGATCGCTGCGTCCATTTGCATGGCCCACGCAGACTCGTGCTCGGCGGCGTGCTGCCGCATGAAGTGACGCACGCCGTCCTCGCCGGACACTTCGGCGGCGAGCGCGTGCCGCGCTGGGCCGACGAAGGCATGGCCATCCTCGCCGAGCCGCAGCCGCGCATCGACCTGCACCTGCGTCAATTACCGCGCTGGCACTACGAGGAGCGTTTGTTTGACAGCGGCGACCTAATTCAAATGCACGACTATCCGCATCCCAGCGCGATCCCCGTTTTCTACGCTCAGAGCGTTTCGCTGGTGGATTTTCTGTTTCACGAGAAGGGCGCGAAGTGTTTCATCGCCTTTGTGCGCGACGGCGAGCGGATGGGCTACAAGACGGCGCTCCGGCGGCATTACGGCTGGAGCTTCGCCGAACTGGATCGACAATGGCAGCGCCACGCCTTCCGCACCGGCAAGCGGAACCTGACGAGCGTCGGCGGGAGCGAGTGACGAACAAACCCGCTCCCGCCTCGACGAATTATCGAATCGCTGGGCCGCGATCGACATCCGGCGCACCCGCCAGTGCTGGGGCGGTCAACGCATGGTATCCGCCGCAACGATCGAGGATGGCTCGCGCCTCGTCCGCCCGATCGCCCGCCGAAACGCCCACCAAAACGCGACCCGCCTTCAGTTCCTGCTCGTAGAATCGAGCCTCTTCTTCGGGGAAGTCCGCCCCGATCAAACCGCCGATGATTCCGCCGCCGGTGGCGCCGACGGCCGCGCCGACACCGACCACCGCCGCCGTCCCTATGCTGAACAGAGACGTGGCCATCGCGCCCAGCGACAGGACCGGGCCGATACCGGGAATGAAACCAGGGATTAGCGCAATCGCGGCTGCCAGCGCCCCGCCGCCGACGCCGCCGGCCACCGCGCCGATGGTCGCTCCTTCGCCGGCCTTGCTCTCGCCGGACACTTGCGCCGCCTTCGCCGCGTCCATGTCGGTGATCTCTACTTTGCTGTCCTCGTCGTGGTGCATCACCATCGTGATATGGCTGTCCGGGAAGCCGCCGCGGCGCAACTCCTCGACCGCCCGGTGCCCCTGCTCACGAGTATCGAAAACGCCAAGGACCGTGGAGCGATTCTTATTCTTCATGGTGCTCTCTCCTCTGTAGCCGGCCCCTCACTTGCTCCAAGACGCCGCGCCGGCACGCGGAACCCTGTCCCGTGTTGGAGTAAGATGCAAAGCCGATGCCGTCCGCCGGTTCTCTGGACGGGGACAAATAAGCCCGTAAAAGACCAGAAGCCGGTGACTTTCGTCACCGGCTCGCGGGAAGTGTTCGGGGATATGGGTCGTTGGTGTGAACACGGGCTGCGGGAAACAGCCCGATGGGTAGTTGTTTCGAACGGAATGTTTAAGTTGCAAGTGCCGTGCCAGAATCCGAAAGCCAGCGAGAACATAATCCATAAACCATCAACCCACAAATGTTTAAGAAAAGTGCGCGGCATCGGTATGCCTTTTCCTGTAAATTGGATCGTGCAAGTTTTACCGGATCGACCGTGTAATTGAGTCCTTCGCGGCGCAAGACTGTTCCCGTTCTTACTCGCTTGCGTTCCTGCGACCTAGCCGCGTCGAGGGCCGGCTCAATCGTTTGGAGGACGCCATGCCGGAGTTGCCGGTCCGCGAAGTGTTCGGATTTCGCCGTACCGAATGCGGCTGCGAGTTCTGCAAGGTCTACTGCCGTCACCTACCCGGCACCCTCGACCCGTCCGACCTGTCGCGTCTGTGTCCCGATGGGCAGGACGTGTTCGTATGGGCGGAGCAGCATCTGCGGGCGCTGACCGACGTGTCGTATCCGACGCTCGTTCCCGCACGCAATGTCCGCGGCCATTGCCACTGGTACTTCGAGGGCAAATGCGCCGTGCATGAAAACGCCCCCTACAGTTGTGCCTTTTTCGACTCTCATATGTCCGAGGAAGAGGTCGCTCGCCGCACGGCGGCCACGATCCGAGCGTGCCGGCAAGACGCGGCGGCGAACGGGCTTTACCATCGTGTCTGGTTGCACCTGCGCGAACGCGGGCTGATCGGACACCGTGGCGATCGCGCGGCCTTCGTCGTGGAGGTTCGGAGGATGAACCGGCGAGCCGAGTCCAGCCGCCGCGGAACACGCGGATAGGGACCCTTGCATTCTCCGGCCGACGACTTCCTCCACAATCCTTGTAATTCATTCAAGCCGCCCAGTCCGCGCGTCCGATGCAAAGGACACGGACGGCGCGGACGAACCGTCCTCTCACCCTCGATCCCTTGCCCGGATCGTCTGAATCGCCTCGAAGAACTTCGCTCCGAAACGGCAAACGAAAGGCGGCCTCCATGCTGCGCGTTCGGTTCCTCACGGGCGTCCTGCCGATCGCCTTCCTGCTGCTAATCGTTCCAGCCGCGCACGCCCAAGGCCAACTTGCCGGCCTGGCGGACGATCTCATCATCCTCACTCAGCGTCTGCAAAAAAAGGAGACCGAGCGCACGCACCAGCACCTTGGCCCCGGTCCCGGCTCGACGGATAGCCCGTTCACGGTCATCCCCGGCGCGCCGCGGCCGGTCCCCGGCGAACCACCCAGCGCGTCCACGCCTGGACGGGCGAACATCCTACCACCGCCGACGCGCGTTCCGGCCGCGACGCCGGCGCCGCTTTACGGCGTCCTCGACCTGCCCTTGACCGCCGACGAGGGACCGCCGGGCGGCGTGACGCTCGACCAGGCCATCGAACGTCTCGTCCAGGAGAACCCCGATCTGCGGACGCGCTTTCAGGAACTGTCCAAGGCGCAGGCGGACATCCTCACGGCCGGCCTGCGCAACAATCCGTTCCTGTTCGGCAACGTCGGCAGCATCCCATATCAGAACTTCTCGCCGCAGCGTCCGGGCGGCGTCAATTATGAAATCACGGTCATTCAGTCCTGGGACGTCAACCATAAGCGCAAGAGCCGCATTCTCGTCGCCCAGAGCGCCAAAAACGTGCTGGAGTGTCTGTATCAGGATTCCGTCCGCACGCAGATCGACAACTTGTACACCGCCTTTCTCGATGTGCTGGCCACGCGCGAGACCGTGCGCCAGCAGCAGGTCGGCATGGAGGGGTTGGAGGAAGTCGTCAAGGCGACGCGTCCGCTCGTCGAGTCGAAGCAGAAACCCCAAACCGAATTGGATCGCGTGCTGGTTCAACGCGCTTCGGCGTTTCTGGCGATGCAGGAATCCACGTCCGCCCTGCGGCAGGCGAAGCAAGCCCTGGGCGTGCTGCTTAACCTTCCGCCGGCCGAAGTAGATTGCCTGGAGGTACGCGGCGCCATCGGCGGGTTCGATCTGGAACTGCCGGAGCCGGACAAGCTAATCGAGATCGCTCTGCAAGTTCGGCCCGACCTGAACGCTTATCGCCTCGGCGTGCAGCGGGCGAACGCCGAGGTGCAGATGGCCCGCGCCGACCGTTGGGCCGATGTGTTCGTGCTGTACACGCCCTGGCAACTCCAGGACAACGGTCCCATCGGCGCTCAGAACGCAACCTCGTGGAGCCTGGGCGCGCTGGTGACGTTGCCGGTCTTCAATCGCAATCAAGGCAACATCGCGCGGGCGCAGACCACCGTGACGCAGACGATCATTGAACTGCAAGCCCGCGAACAGCAGGTGATCGCCGAGGTCCGGCGGGCCTATCAGGAGTACGCAACCACGCGCGCTGCGGTCAAGTACTTCCAAGACAACATCCTTCCGGTGGCGCGGCGCATCCGCGACGACAAGCTCCGCCTGTTCAAGGCGGGCACGGAGGACGTGCTCGTCTATCTCAGCGCCCAGAAGGATTACAATGACGTGGTCCGTCAGTACGCGGAAACGGCCGTGCGCCACCGCCGCAGTTCGCTGCGTCTGAACACCGCCGTCGGCCAGCGCCTCGTGCCGTGAGGAATCGCCCTCCCCTTCCTTCGTCGCGTTTTTCCGCGCACCGCGAGATTTCTCCTTGCCTGGTCGTGCGCTTGCAATTCCGCCAGCCGCCCCGTATGGTGGGGAAACGCTCCCGCGATGGATTGCCAGCGGATCGAAACCACGGAGAAGGTGTCGCTCATGGTGCAGGCTCCGCCCGCCGATCGCTTCCCGGCCTACCCCGTTTCCTGGTATCTGTTCGCTCCCTCGATCGCTTTGCGCCGCGGCCCCCTGGCGCGCGACATCTTCGGCCAGCGTCTCGTCGCTTTCCGCACCGCCTCCGGCCGACTCGCCGCCCTCGATGCCCGCTGCTCCCACCTCGGCGCCGACCTTGGCCGTGGCTGCGTCGCCGGCGAGGCGCTCCGTTGTTCCTTCCATCACTGGGAATACGGCATCGACGGCCGCTGCACGCACATCCCCGTCACTACTGACATACCTTCGACTGCCCGGCAAGCGTCCTATCCCGTCGTCGAGCGGCACGGCTTCGTCTTCGTCTTTAACGGCCCCAAACCGCTGTTCGAGTTGCCCTTCTTCGCGGGCATCAACGCGGCGGACATGATGCCGGCTCGCCCTTTCGGCACGGTGTTGAATTGTCCCTGGTACATGATCGGGTCCAACGCCTTCGATTTGCAGCACTTCCGCGCCGCTCACGATCGCCGGCTTATCGGCGAGCCGTCCGTCGATTGTCCCGCGCCCTTCGCGCGCCGGGCCTCCGGCCGCTTCGCCGTGTCGGGACATTCCTTGCAGGACCGCGCGACGCGCTGGTTCGCCGGCGACGAGGTTGAGATGTCGCTGACGGATTGGTGCGGCAATCTGATGTTCACCACGGCGCGATTTCGCCGGACATGCAGCTATGGAATGGCCGTGACGGAGCCGCTCGCCGCCGGCGGCGTGGATGTCAAACTCATCGTTTTTGTGCCGCGCAGCCGCAGCGCGCTCGGCCGGCTATTCGTCGATCCGCTCAATCGCTTTCTGCGACGATTGTTCATTATGAGGTTCCTCAGTTCCGATGTACCGCGACTAAACGGAGCGCGCTACAACCCGTATGGACTCATCGACGAGGACCGCCATCTCGCCGAGTATCTGCACTGGCTGGCGGTCGTCTCGCACGGCACGCCTTGGCAGGAGGAGACGTGCCGGACAAACTCCGCGGCGAATGAATCCATGCGGCCCTGCGCGCGGTAATTTCTGATAATTCGGTGCGTCGCGCGTGACAGCATGGCGGCGTTGGTGCCGTGTAATGGGTGGTAGGGAGATCGACCCATGAAGATCCAGCTACTATCGCCGGCCGGCGAGATCCACCGCAACAAGAGCGGCATATTCAAGACCTCGCTGCGCTACGCGCCGTTGACGTTGACCACCCTCGCGGCCCTGGTGCCGGCGGAACTCGACGCCGAGGTGTCGATTCAGGACGAAGGCGTGCAGCCGCTCGACCTCGACTTCGACGCCGACCTGGTCGGCATCACGGCCATCACCGGTACGTCGCTGCGCGCTTATCGCATCGCCGATGAACTGCGGGCGAAGGGGCACACTGTTGTTCTCGGCGGCGTGCATCCGACACTGCTGCCGGACGAGGCCGCCCCACATGCCGACGCGCTCGTGCTGGGGTACGCCGAGAAATCCTGGCCGCAGCTGTTACGAGACTTCGCCGGCGGCGAGCTGAAACCGCGTTACTGCCATCCGACAGGCCGCTCGCTGGCCGGCGTGCCGATCGCGCGCCGCGACCTGCTGAAGAAGGAGCGTTACAGCACCATCAACAGCATCGAGGCGACGCGCGGCTGCCCGCACAAGTGCGATTTCTGCGTCGTGCCGACGGCGTGGAGCAACATCTACGCGCATCGCCCCGTCGAGGAAGTCATTGCCGAGCTGAAAACCTTTGAGGGCCGCGTCGCCCTGTTCATCGACCTCAGCCCCGTCGAGGACATCCACTACGCCAAGGCGCTGTACACCGCCATGATTCCGCTGCGGCTGCGTTGGGTCGGCCTGGCGACAACGCGCATCGCCGAGGACGCCGAGTTACTCCGCCTGGCGGCGGAGAGCGGTTGTAAGGGGCTGCTCATCGGCTTCGAGTCGATCAGCCAGGACACGCTCAACCAGACGCACAAGCATTTCCACGCGGCGAAGGAGTACGGCGAGGTCGTCAAGAAGCTGCACGACCACGGCATCGGCATCCAGGGCTGTTTCGTCTTCGGCTTCGACAACGACGACGAGAGCGTTTTCGAGCGCACCGTCGAGTTCGTCGATCGCACACGGATCGACTTGCCGCGCTACGCCGTGGCGACGCCGTTTCCCAACACCGGCCTGTATCGCCGCCTCGACGCCGAAGGCCGACTGCTGCACAAGAACTGGGCGCTGTACGATGTCGAGCACGTTGTGTTCGAGCCGAGGCAGATGAGCCCCGAACGGCTGCAAGAGGGGCTGGAGTGGAGTTGGCGGCAGAGCTACAGCTGGCGCTCGCTGTTCAACCGCGTCTGGGGCGCGCCGTGGTCGATTTTGCCCCTGTGGTTGTCGCTGAATTACGGCTACCGCTACTACGCGCAACATCTGCACGACAAGATCGATGGCGTTTACGGAGAGCCAGCGTACGGCGCCGCGGACCTGGCGGAGCTATCGGCGAAACGGTAACTTGGGCGGCGGAGCGATGCTCGCTTCGCGTTCTGTGGTTTCTGTCCCGGATGATGAACTCATGCCCACTCCTTCTCTTTTTTCGTCCATCGCACGCTTCGGGATGTCGCGCTTCGTGTTGTCGGCCTTGGCATCGCTCCAATCCATTGTGGTCTGGGTGGTGTTAATGGTTTGCGGGCTTGTGCTCGTGGAGGAGGCCAAGCTCTTGAAGTTTCATAATCTCGGCGCTGTGGGGTTTGTTGAGAGTTGCTTGGTTCTCGCTCTTGTCCTCGGCATTCTCAGTATGCCGTTCGTCTATCGTTTCGTTTGGAAAGCGACGGCGCCCGTCGTGAATGAACGTATCCCCCTGTCGAAAAAACTGATCGTCTCGGTGCTGTCCAGCATGTCCGTCGGGCAGATCCTTTGGTGGCTGGGGATGGCGGTGATCGTGCCTATCTTCGAGACGATCGAGGAATACGCGCCTTCCTTGAGGAACAACAAGGACCAGGTGGGCGCTCTGATCGCCGCAGCACCCTCACTTGTGGCGATGAGTTGGTTCGGATACAAGGTTTATCGCCGTCTCTCGGCCGCCGAACTCATCGTTGCGGAGGATGGCGGGAGGAAATTTGGTGATGCCTTTCGTCCGCCGACCAACAATTCGTCGGTTACGGGAAACGACGGATCAGCGATAAAACCCCAATGTTAAGGGCTCTGTGCTTCGTGCTCCGCGCCTCGGTGGTTCCCATGCGTCTCACTCTCGTTTATCCCTCGGTTGGCCGCAAGGAGCGCAAGCCCTACGTGCGCGCCTGGCAGATGCAACCGTTGTCGATGGCGCTGCTCGCCAGTCTGACGCCGCCGGATGTCGAGGTGCGTTTCTACGACGACCGCATGGAGGACATCGCCTTCGATGAGCCGGCCGACCTTGTCGCTATCAGCGTCGAAACCTTCACGGCTCTGCGCGCCTACAAGATCGCCCGCGCCTTTCGGGCGCGCGGGGTGCCGGTCGTGCTGGGCGGCTATCACGTCACGCTGCTCCCAGAAGAGGCGGTACGCGAGGCCGACGCCATTGTCGTCGGCGACGCCGAGCCGGTCTGGCGGCAACTACTCGACGACGCGCGCCATCGCCGTTTGCAGCCGACCTATCACGGCATGGCACGGCGCAGTCTGGCCGGTATCCGGCCGCGGCGCGAAATCTTCGCCGGCAAGGACTATCAGAACATCACGCTCGTCGAGTTCGCGCGCGGCTGCAATTTCAAATGCGATTTCTGCTCGATCACCGCCTTCCACAGCGCCAGCCAGAACCATCGGCCGGCGCGCGAGGTGGCCGCCGAGATGGAGGCGACCGGCAGCAAGCGCTTCTTCATCGTGGACGACAACATCGTCAGTCAGCCGGGCCGAGCCCGCGAATTGTGCAAGGAATTGGTGCCGCTCAAAATCGGCTGGGTCGGTCAGGCCAGTATTCACATCGCCCAGGACGAGGAGTTGCTGGAACTGATGGTCAAGAGCGGTTGTCTCGGCGTGCTGATCGGCATGGAATCGCTGGACCCGGCCAACCTGCGCGACATGGGCAAGGGCTGGAACTTGGCCGGCGGCAGCTACGCCGACAGCCTGGCCCGCTTCCGCAAGCACGGCCTGGCCGTCTACGGCACCTTCGTCTTCGGCTACGACAACGACGACCGCGACGTGGTGCGGCGCAGCGTCGAGTTCGCCCGCGAACAGAAATTGTTCCTGGCCGCGTTTAACCATCTGGTGCCGTTCCCCGGCACGCCGCTGTATCGTCGTCTGCAAGCGGAGGGCCGATTGCTGACGCCGAAATGGTGGCTCGACCCGCGCGGCCGAGTCGGCGACGTGACGTTTCGACCGAAGAAAGTGTCGCCGGAGGAATTGCAGGAATTGTGCCTGGACGCGCGCCGCCAGTTCTACCGCTGGAGTTCGATCTTCGAGCGCCTGGCCGACCGCCGGGCCAATGCTCACAGTCTGCTGATGCTCGGCGTGTATCTGGGATTGAACATCGGCGCGCATTTCGACATCGATCTGCGCCAGGGTTTGCGGCTCGGCGCGGGGCTGGGCGAGTGGGACGAGGCGCATGAGCCGGTATCGGTTTGAACTGGCCGGTCGCGCGGACGACGCCGATCTGCGGCACATTTTGGCCGCGACGCCGATGCCGGGAGACATCCGCGTCGCCTTCCTCCGCGAGCCGAGTTACTTCGCGGGAGCGCGGGTCGATGGACGATTCCGGCAAGTGGTGGCCCCGCGCGATCTCGATAGTGGCCATCTGGTCGGTTTCGGCTGCCGTTCGCTGATGCCGCGCTGGGTCAACGGCCGGCCGGAGATGATCGGCTACCTGAGCAGTCTGCGATTGCTCGCCGAGCATCGCAATCGCGGACTGGTGGCCCGCGGCTATGCGATGCTCCGCCGGCTGCACCGGGACGGCCGAACGCGGCTGTATCTGACGACCATCGCCGAGGGCAATCGGACGGCGCTGGAACTGCTGACATCGGGGCGAGCGGGTTTGCCGGCGTATCACTTCGCCGGCCGCTATCACACGCTGGCCCTGCCGTCGCGGAGAAGACTCCTCCGCCGGAAGGACGCGAGCGGGACCGAGGTTCGGCCGGCGCAGGGCGATGACGTGGGGCGGATCGTGGAGTGGCTACGCAAGGAAGGTCCGCGACGGCAGTTTTTTCCGTTCTACGAAGCAGCTGATTTCAACACCGAGACGGGCATCTTCAAAGACTTGCGGCTTGACGACATTCTCCTTGCGTGGCGAGACGGCGAGTTGAGGGGCATCCTGGCAGGGTGGGATCAAATGGGGTTTCGGCAGACGGTGGTACACGGTTACGGCCGGACCATGAACTGCGTGCGGCCGCTGTACAACGCCTGGGCGCGCTGGCGTGGCCTGCCTTCGTTGCCGGCATCCGGTGAAGCGTTCCGCTACCGGACTGTCGCGCTACCCGTGGTGCGGGACGATGATCCGCAGGTGTTCGCGGCCCTCGTTGAGGCGCTGCGCGCGCGAATCGCCGGTGCCTGCGATTATCTTTTGTTGGGACTGCACGACGCCGACCCGCTGTTCGTTGTCGCCCGGCGCTGGCGCGCCGTCCGCTACACGACACGGCTGTACCTGGCGTGCTGGGATGATGGCGAGGAGTTGCGCAAGGGACTGGATGGACGACCGCCGTATCTGGAACTGGGTTGCCTTTAGGAGCGAGACGAGCAAGCATGTCGTCGATCGAAGTTGCGATGCCGTGCCGGACGGGTGAACTCGCACAGCCGGCGCCGTCGTTGTGGCGAGCCAAGCTGATCCTCGCGGCGGTGCTGACGCTGTGGATTTCACTGCCCTACTACAGTCTGCAACACTGCGTAGTCTTTCCCGTGCGCGTCCTGGAACCGTGGGCCATCGAACGTGCCATCCCGTTCGCGCAGGCGATGGCCTGGCCCTACCTGTCGCTGTACCTGCTCCTCGCCCTCGCGCCGCTGGCCGTGACGACGCGGCGCGACCTACGCCGCTTCGCGGTGGACATCGTGATCGTCGGTCTGGTGTCGGACCTGATGTTCCTGTTTTGGCCGACGAGCGTGGCGCGGCCCGACGCGGCCGCGACAGACTATGCCTATCGGTTGGTTGTGGCGGCGGACAATTCGCTGAATGCGTGTCCGTCGCTGCATGCGTCGTTGGCCGTGTATGTCGCCCTGTGGTGCCGCCGACTGATGCGCGGGCGGCGAGGCGGCTTCGTGTTAGGGCTGACGATTTGGTTGTGGGTGCTGGTCATCCTGTACGCGACGCTGGCGGCGCGGCAGCATGTGCTGATGGATTTGCTGGCCGGGGCGGCGCTGACGGGGTTCGTGTTCGCGGTTTCGGGGAGATGGGAACGCGCGCGTCGGCGCGCAAGCTCGGAAGGAGACGACATGGAAGCGCCCATTTCGCAACCGCTCTCCTGGCAGCAGGCGCGAACGATTGTTCTGCGCGGCATCGAGGAGCAACTCGCCCCGCTGCGCGCCTTCAACACCCGTAAACGCCTGATCGAACTGACCGTGGTCGTCTCCATGTGGATGGCCGGCGCCACGCTGACAGTGGCGTGTCACCGCCAATTGCAGGCGGATTGGCTGCGCTACCTCTTGTGCGCTGTCGGTGTTGTATTGTCGGCGATCGCCCTCAACGCCTTCGTGCTTCTGCTGCACGAAGGAATGCACTCCACACTGTTCGCTCGTCCGTTCTGGAACCGTTGGTTGTCGGTGCTTCTGGGCGTACCGGTGCTGATGTCGTTCAGCGCCTACCAAGTGATGCACCTGCGCCATCACACATACCTGGGCGATCCGCGCGACCCCGACGATTACGCCAACTATTCGAGCCGGCCGCGTCTGGTGTGGCTGATGCACTTCATGCGCCTCTTGTGCGGCGCGTTTCTGTATCTGCTGCTCATCCCCGTCCTCGGTCTGCGGCACGGCACGCCGCCGCAGCGGCGGTGGATCGTCGTCGAATACCTCCTCCTGGCCGCGACCGCCGCGACGGCGGGATGGTTCGTCCCCGGCGATGTGCTGCTGTGGGGCTGGTTCCTGCCGGTGGTTCTGGTCGGCTACATGACCAACTTGCGCGGTTTCACGCAGCACGGCATCACCGACGAGGCCGATCCGTTTTTGGCCAGCCGCACCATGAAACCCAATCCGCTCGTCGCCTTCTGTCTGCTCAACGAGAATTACCACCTGGAGCATCATCTGTTCCCCGAAGTGCCCAGCTATCACCTACGCCGGCTGCACGAGACGATCTGGCCGCGGCTGCCCCGCGCCGTCGTCGGGAGATCGTACTGGGCGTTTCTGGGCCGCTTCCTGCGCGCCACGCTGACGTTCGACGCCACACCCATTGGGCTGACCTGCCCGCGGCGCGAGCAAGGACAATCCCAACACGAGGAGTCGGCAGCATGAAACTGGTAGGCCGTCTGGTTCCGGTCGCCGAGGTGACGGGCGCCGAGCGTGACGCCATGTTCGCCCTGATGGACTGCTATTACGAGCACGTCCCCCGCGACGTTTTCGAGTCGGATTTGGCCGAGAAACAGTGGGTCATCCAGGTGCTGGATCCGCGCGGCGGCGAACTATGCGGCTTCTCCACGCAAATGCTACTCGACGCGACCGTTGACGGCCGGCCCATCACGGCGCTGTTCTCCGGCGACACCATCATCGACCGCGCTCACTGGGGCGACAGCGCCTTGACGCACGTTTGGGGCCGGCTCGCCTTGGACCTCATCGACGAACGGCCCGATACCGAGCTGTACTGGTTTCTGATCTCAAAAGGATACAAAACCTATCGCTTTTTGCCGATTTTCTTCCACGCCTTCCATCCGCACCCAGAACGGCCGATGCCGCAGAGGCTCCGCGCCGTGTTGGATGGTCTGGCGCGCCTGAAATACCCACGGGAGTATGACGCCGGTCGCGGCGTCATCCGGGCGGGCGCGGGGCACGACCGTCTTCGCGCTGGTGTTGCCGAGATCACGCCGCAGCGGCTGCGCGATCCGTTCGTGCGCTTCTTCCTCGAACGCAATCCGGGTCACGTGCACGGCGAGGAACTGTGTTGCCTGGCTCCGCTGACGCGCGAGAACTTCACGGCGGCGGCTTACCGAGTCATCGACGCCGAGCCGGCCGTCGTGGAGGCGTCGCCATGAGCCTTGCCGGTTTCCTCAACACAGCCTGGATGCTCAAGTGCGGCCGCGAGGCGTGGGCCTTCCGCCGCGCCACCCGCCGCGTCGCCGACACGCAGACAGCAATCCTCCGCCACATCCTCCACCAAAATCGTGAGACCGAATTCGGCCGCGCCCACGCCTTCGAGCGCATCCACGACGCACGTTCCTATCAGCAATCCATACCACTGTCGCGCTACGAGGATTATACCGGGGCGATTGAGCGCATCGCGGCGGGGCGGCAGCGCGTGCTGACCGCCGAGCGTGTGCGCTTGCTGGAGCCGACCAGCGGCACAACCGGCGGCGAGAAACTGATTCCCTACACCGATTCGCTGCGCCGGCAGTTTCAGCGCGCCGTGGCTGTGTGGATGTTCGATCTGTTCCGCAACCGACCGGCAGTGCGGCGCGGCCGGGCGTACTGGTCGATCTCGCCCGCCCTCGGCCCGCCACGGCGCACCGCCGGCGGCATCGCCCTCGGCTTCGACGACGATGCCGCCTACCTGGGCACGCTCGAACGATTCGCTCTGAATCGCTTGCTCGTCGTGCCGTCGTCGGTGTCGCGCCTGGCGGACATGGAGAGTTGGCGCTATCGCACCTTGCTACATCTGCTCGCCGCCGAAGACCTGGCCCTTGTGTCCATCTGGAACCCGACGTTTCTGCCGGCGCTGCTCGCCCCTTTGGAAAGATGGGCGGAGCGCTTGTGCGGCGATCTGCGACCGCGACGACGGGGGGCGTTCGTCGAAAAAATCCTCGCCGCGCCGTTGCCGTTGGTGGAGAAAGTGCATCGCCTCTGGCCGCGATTGGCGCTCCTCTCCTGCTGGGCCGACGCCGCCGCCGAGAGCGCTATTTCTGAACTCCGCGCGTTGTTTCCATCCGTCGAGATTCAGCCGAAGGGCTTGCTGGCGACGGAAGGCTGCGTGACGGTGCCGCTCATCGGCGAGCCCGCGCCGGCACTGACAATTCGCTGTCACTTCTTCGAGTTTCAGGAAACCGATGCCGCGGAAGATCGGGCGCGATGCCGGCTGGCGCACGAATTGGAGATGGACGGACGTTACCGGGTGATCCTGACGACGGGCGGCGGACTGTATCGCTATCAGCTGCGCGATGAAGTGCATGTGGCCGGCTTCCTTGACCAATGTCCACTGCTTCGATTTGTCGGTAAGGCGGATCGCGTCAGCGATCTCGTCGGCGAGAAGTTAGGCGAACCGCACGTCCGTAGTGTGCTCGATCGCGTCTTCGCGACGCTCGGCATCGCGCCTCGCTTCGCACTGCTGGCGCCGGTCGCGGACAAGCCGCCGCATTATCGGCTGTACGTGCAGACCAACAACCTTCCGCCGTCGCTTCAAGACGAACTGGAGGACGGCTTGCGCGAAAACCCGTACTATCGTCAGGCTGTCCTTCTGAGGCAGTTAGCCCCCGTCGAAATTGAGTGGCTGCGCGAGGACGAATCGGCATGGCGAATTTACGAACGACACTACCTGGAACGTGGGCAAAAAGCGGGAGCGATCAAGCCGGCGGCGCTGGATGCATGGACCCGCTGGGCCGACGAATTCCGTCCCTTGCGACACGGTGCCTCGCTAGCCTCTCGGTCCTAGATGTCGCGCCCAGCATCGACGAACGGCGACGCGCGCGAGGTCCGGAGACCACGGGCCGACCGGAGGCCCGGCTGAATGTCGGCGTCTGTGTTTACTCACCGCGCGGAAAGGACACGAGCAACCCGGCAAGGGGCGACGTGTCCGAAGGGCAGTTTGCCGTTTCAAGACGGGTTAATCGGAGGGCGAATTCAGGAAAGGTGGTCGAGGAGCGCCTTCGCCTCTCGCAGGTCGGGCGTATCGAACCCTTCCCTGAACCAGTTGTAGCACTCGGCCAGCATCGGCAGGGCTTCGGTCTCGCGGTCTTGGATTTGATAAAAGCGGGTCAGACTCATGGCGGCTCGCAGTTCCAGCGATTTGGCCTGCTGTCGCTGGGCGAGGGCAAGGCTCCGGCGAAAACAGGCCTCCGCCTCACGGCACGGGACTTCGGATGCCTCCTGTCGCAGCAGGAACTCTCCCCGGAGGCGATGCAACTCGGCCCCGTGGAAACATTCCTCCGTGCCCCGCATCACGTCCAAGGCGTCGGCCAGCACGTCCAGACCTTCCTCGATCCGGCCTTCCCTGCCCAGCGCTTCGGCCAGCAGGGCGAGGAAGTAGGTCCGGTAGGTTTCACTTCCAGCGGCCATCCACATCGTCAGCCCGCGGCGCAGCTGGGCAATGCCGCTGGCCCACGTCCCCTGCTCCGCCATGGCCCAGCCGCGCATGACCAGGCCGCCCCCCAGCCAAAACGAAAACCCGTGCTCGGTGGCGATCGCCATGGCAGCCTCGGCATTCTCGCGGACTGCGGGCACGTCGCGACGGTACTGCTGGAGCATGGCGGCGAAGTGCAGCGCCAGCACCAGCGTGCTGGGTTGACCAAGCTCTTCGCTCAGGGCGACCGACTGACGGCTGCGTCGTACCGCCTGGTCCGGATAGCCCAGCAGCCAAAGGGCCACGGACCCGAAAGCAAGACACGCCACGCCGGGATCCTGCCCGTAGAGGAAGGTGTGGCCCTGGTGTCGCTTGGGATCGTAGAGGGCAACTCCTTGCTCCATGTGTTCGCGCGTGGCGGCCGGGTCGCCGAGGCAGAGGGACGTGACCGCCAGCGCCTGGCGGACCTGGAGGAGTTGGGCCGGATCCTGGGCACTCTGGGCCAGGCGGAAGAGCCGCTCGGCCAGCTCGCGCGCTTTCCCCAGTTCCGAGCGGACCTTGGAAAACAACCATAGCCCCCAGAGCACGGGGAAGAGCGGAGGCGCTTCCCGCATCTGTTCGCACAGCGCGCGGGCGCGGACGTAGGTTCGCTCCACTTCCGGGGCGGCGTAACCCTGGGTGACCTGGAGCTGCATACCCAGGGTCATTTGCAAGGGAAGTTCACGGCGTCCGCGTTCGGGCGTGTCCGGCAGCGTCTGGAGCAGCGCCAGCCCCCGCCGCGCCAGCGCCACGGCCTCGTGATGGGCGAAGATGCGGGCCGCGTTCTCCGCCGCAATCAGATAATTGTCGGCGGCACGCTCGCGATCTCGCGCCGCCTCGAAAAGTACCGCTAGTTCAGCGGCCAAGGCCGCACTCTTTTTCCCATAATGACCCAAGAGGGTCCGGGCCGCGGCCGCGCTCCACGCCGCCCTCCGCGTCGGCGGCAGCGCCGCGTACAGGGCATTCTGATAGAGCACGTGGACGAAGCCGTAACGCGCCGTCAGCGTTCCGTCGGGGAACGCTCGCTCCCCGATCAGTCGCACCAGGCCGTGGCCCCCCTCCAGGACTTCCAACCGCTCCTCCACGTCCGCTGCCTCCCGACCCAGCACGCGGGCCACCAACGCCGAGTCAAACTCACGCCCCTGCACGCTGGCCACCATAAGCAAGTGGCGGTCGTCCGTGCTGAGTTGACCCACCTTGCGCTGGATCATGCCGCGGACCGACTGCGGCAACTCGCGCTGAAGGTCCGGCACGGCCCCGACCAGCGCCCAGCGGCCATGTTCCTGAACGATGGCGCCGCGCGCACGCAGGTAACGGAGCAGATCGACCATGAAGAGGGGATTGCCCTCGGTCCGGGCGTGGAGGACCGCCGCGAGTTCTTCCGGAAACTGGTGCCCGGCAAAGGCCAGCGACAGATACTGAACGAGGTCGTCCTGACTCAGAAACGGCAAGGCGATTTCGCGGCAAACACCGCGCGACTGGAGTTCCAGCTTGACCGCCCCAAAAGGATGCTGGCTTCTCAACAGATCGGACGGACGGTAGGTGAGCACCAGCAGCAAGCGCCACCCCGAACACCTGCTGCCGAGATAGGCCAGCAAATCCACACTGGAGGCGTCGGCCCAGTGGATGTCGTCCAGAAACACGACCAGGGGGCGCTGTCGCGACAGTTCGTGGAGCAATGCACTCAACTCGCGTTTTCGACGTTCTTGCGAGGCGGTCTTCGCCTCCGCGAGGACGCGGGCGAGGGACGGGTCGTCCGCGGCAAGCGGAGCTAACTGCACGTACCAGGTGGGAGCCAGCAGCTTCATCACCTGCGCCGCGGACGCACCGCCTTCGCCTTGAAGCAGACTGTCCAGCGCCTCCAAGAACGGTAGGTAGGCCTCGGTCCCGGCCAGGCGCTCGGAACAGCGGCCTCGGGCTTTCCAGCTCCGGCCGCTCACCGCCAACTCCTCAAGAAAGCTCTCGACCAGGGTGGTCTTGCCGAGACCCGGCTCGCCGGTGACACACAGCAGCAACCCACGGCCGGAGGCCGCCTCCTCGAAGCCCGTGCGCAGAGCGGCCCATTCTTGCTTTCGGCCGACCGTCGGGCAACGCTCCAGACCGGCCCGATCACTTCCAGGTTCCGCGGCTATCTTCGCGGTAAACTGGGTCAGCGTCGCTTCCACCTCCCTCGCGGTGGGGCGAAAGCGGGGGTCTTTGGTCAGCATGTGCTGGATCAGGGCTTCCAGCGGGGCGGGAACCTCCGGGTTCAGACGCGAAGGCGGCACCGGCGCGTCAACGGCAATGGCGTGCAGGACGCCGACCTCCGAGTCGGCGCGGAAGGGATGTTGCCCCGTGGCCAACTCATAGAGGACAACGCCCAATGAAAAGATGTCGGTGGCGGAATCCACGAGTTCGGCCCGCGCCTGCTCCGGCGACATGTAAAGCGGCGTACCCACTCGCGTGCCTGGGTCTGTGCTGACGCTGCTCGACCTGGAGCGCTCGACTCCGCTTTTGGGAAGACGGCGGGCCAGTCCGAAGTCGAGCACCTTCAGGATGCCGTCGTCGCGCACCATAAGGTTGGCGGGCTTGATGTCGCGATGGACGACGCCGGCGGCGTGGGCGGCCGCCAGCGCCCGTGCCGCCTGTCCGAGCAAGCGGGCCAACTCGGCCATGGCCGGACGCCGACCGATCAGCGTCTCCAGGGTGCGCCCTTCGACCAACTCCATGCTGAGAAAGGGCCGCCCGGCGCACTCCCCGGTGTCATAGATGGTGCAGATGTGCGGGTGATTCAGGGCGCTGGCGGTGCATGCCTCGCGCCGGAAGCGCGCCAGCCATACGGGATGTCGGGCGCACGCCTCGGGCAAGAACTTCAGAGCAACGGGCCGGTCGAGACTCTTCTGTCGGGCCTTGTACACCACCCCCATGCCACCGTGGCCGAGCATACTCAGTACCGTGTACCCGGCGACTTCGGGCGGGGGCCACACACAGGCGTCCGCCCCCATGTCCAACGCGGCGACGGTCGGTGTCTCGATCCGCGTCGGCAACGCGTCGCGGTACTGGGGAAAGCGCAGCAGATATTCCTCAAGAGCAAGGTCAGGTTCGCGGCGCCGGCGCAACTCGTACTCGGCAACAATCAACTCAAGGAGGACGCCCCCATCGTCGCCCAGTTCCGGGTAGCGGCCCAGGTATTCTTCGACCCGCGCGCTCTCCCCAGCCTTCAGCCGCAGTTCCAGGTCGATATGCACAAGCTCG
The DNA here is from genome assembly GCA_036557825.1 of Gemmataceae bacterium. Taxonomy (GTDB): domain Bacteria; phylum Planctomycetota; class Planctomycetia; order Gemmatales; family Gemmataceae; genus JAJPHU01. The sequence goes on along the minus strand of DATBGU010000144.1, from coordinate 76,739 downwards.
ATCAACACACGGGAGCGTAACGGAACGTCGGTTGGCAGATAGTCGTCGATCGGGGGTTGGCATTCCGGTCGCCAGGCATCCTCGAAACACCTGACGGCATCCTTTAGCGCCAACCAATCCGCGTCGGCAGGTGCCGCGACGGATTCGGGTTTGGAGAGCATGATCGGTCCCCTCGTTCTCGTCCCGGTCTAGAGGCTCTCACGCTGCATCCGTTCGAGCCGATGTCTGACGCCCTCCCGCAACAGGCGAACCGTACGCTCGGCCCGCCCGAGCCGCTCACTGATCTCGCGGGTCGTGTGACCTTGCAGACTCAATTCGAGAATCGGGCGTTCCTCTTCGTCCAGGCTGGCAAGAAGCTGTTCGACGGTTTCACTCAGCACGGCCGCTTCGAGCGGTGTCGGCTCGCGGCCGAACGTTTCCATCCGCGACGCCGCTTCCTCCCCCCGCCGCAAGGATACTTCCCGCGCGGCGTCCCGGCACTGGGCGCGATGATAGGCGGCGCGTTCGGCGCACTTGCGCGCGGTGATCAACGTGAGCAGGCCCCACAGGCTGTTCCAGTTCTCGACGTCGATGTTGCCGCCGCCGTAGCGAAAAAAGAAACTTTTGTACGCCGACTGGACCACGTCTTCGGGATCCACCTTATGCCGCAATCCGGCGCCGATGTGCCGGTTGGCCAGAGCGAGGAGTTGGTGGGCGAAGCGCACGAAGAGTTCCTGGGCCGCGGCGTCGTCCTGGCTTTGCAACCGGGTCAGGAATTCAGCGAACGAGTTTGACATGGTTCACGTCCATCGTGTTCCGGCTTCACGGATCTCCGGGGAGGCTCCGCGAATTATTTTTTGCCGATTTCAGGAGCGACACGGATTTATTCGGTAGAGACCTGGCGCTGTTAAGGGAGAGACGCAATAGCCAATTGCCTTGGAGCGGGAGATTTACTTGGGAAGCTCCCGCATGTAACGCCGTGGCATCCAGCATTGTACGACGCCATCTTCGATCCGCAAAGGCCGGGATAAAGTCCAAGGCCTGTGTGGAGTGAGAAGTGCAATTGGCTGACGTTAGCGCGCGTTTGTTTCGCGCGAAACGACCAAGCTCCAGGTCTGCTCAGAGTCTTGCGTCCCTGTGTTGGGGACGCCTGTCCTCGTTTTCTTTTAGGGAAGAGGTTTTTTCGCATGGTACCGTCGTGGTTGAAACGAATGTTCAAGAGAGACTTCCGCCCGGTGCGAAACGAACGCCGGCGCAACCGATTCGTCCCAGAACTAGAGGCGCTCGGTGAACGCATCGTTCCATCGGTGACAGCGACCTTTACGCCCGGCGCGGGCGTCCTGACCGTTTTCGGCGATAATCAGGACAACAACATCGTCGTGAGCCGCAACGCCGCCGGCCACATCCTCGTCAACGGAGGCGCCGTCTCGGTGCAGGGTGGGACGCCCTCGGTCGCGAATGTTTCCCTTATCCAGGTCTTCGGCCAGGCCGGCAATGACACGATCGCGCTGGACGAGGCCAACGGCGCGTTGCCGCGCGCCAATCTCTTCGGCGGGGACGGCAACGACATCCTGACGGGCGGTTCGGGCAACGACATGCTCTTCGGACAGGCGGGCAACGACACCTTGCTCGGCAAAGGCGGCAACGATCAGCTATTCGGCGGCGCCGGCAACGATACCCTGACCGGGGGCGCGGGCAGCGACCAGGTCTTCGGCGAGGCCGGCGACGACCGGATGATCTGGAATCCGGGCGACGGCACCGACCTCAACGAGGGCGGCGACGGCAACGACACGGTCGAGGTCAACGGCGGCAACGGGGCCGAGAACTTCACCGTCACTCCCAACGGCACCCGCGTACGTTTCGACCGTACCGACCCCGCTCCCTTCTCCCTCGACATCGGCACCTCGGAAAACCTGGTCGTCAACATGAACGGCGGCGACGACGTCTTCACGGCAAGCAACGGTCTGGCCTCGCTGATCTCACTCCGGGTCGACGGCGGCGCGGGCAACGATCGAATCACCGGCGGCGACGGCAACGACATGCTGATCGGCGGCGACGGCAACGACGTGATTGAAGGCGGCAAGGGCAACGACATCATGTTCGGCGGCGCCGGCGACGACGTCTTCACCTGGGATCCGGGCGACGGCAGCGATACCATCGAAGGCCAGGGCGGCCGCGACACGCTGCAATTTGAAGGCGCCAATATCGCCGAGCGCTTCGACCTGTCGGCCAACGGCAGCCGGCTGCGGCTGTTCCGCGACGTCGGCAATGTCACCATGGACGTCAACGGCGTCGAGCAGGTCAACATCGATGCCTTGGGCGGCGCCGACACCCTCACCGTCAACAACTTGGCCGGCACCGACGTGAAACAGGTCAACATCGACTTGGCCGGTACGCCCGGCAGCGGTCGGGGTGACGGTTCGCCTGACAGCGTCATCGTCAACGGCACCAGCGGCAACGACGTTGCGACGGTGTCCGGCAACGCCAACGGAGTGTCGGTCGGTGGCTTGGCGGCTCAGGTGAACATCACCGGCTCCGAGGCCGCCAACGACAAACTGAGCGTCAACGGGCTGGCCGGCGACGACGTGGTGGAGGCCTCGGGCCTGTCGGCCGGCGCGATCCAACTCACCGAGGACGGTGGAGACGGCGACGACGTTCTGATCGGGAGCGCGGGCAACGACACCCTTCTCGGCGGCGCCGGCAACGACGAGCTGATCGGCGGGCTGGGTCAGGACATCCTCGACGGCGGTCCCGGCGCCAACATCCTGATCCAATAAGCGGGCGGACGAAGGTCTGCCGCTGTGTTCTTGACGGCCTGCGGGCGACGCCCTGCCCGCAGGCCGTTGCGTGAAGGTCGCCGAGTTTTCCCCTCCTCCCTCTATCCCGTCCGCATTCTCCGAATTGATGCAGGATCGGTCAGTCCATCCAAACGCACGGGGCGGCACACCTCGTTCGGATCGAGAGTGCGAATGATCTGTTCTGAACCCAATTCCATTGACGGCCCGATCACCGGCGATGGGCCGAAAAAATCCAGGCGTTGCGACCACGCGGCTGATATACTCAACCTTTGCCTCCGTGCGAGGGGAAAGGCCTGACGGCTCAACAAGTTAGACGGGCACGGAGGTGAAAGATTCCGGGCTGCGCTCCCGGATCGGTCCGCACATTTTCCGCAGGCATTTTTCGCCCCCCTGAGTACGCCGATGAGCGAAGTCACCCGCATCCTGTCGGCCGTCGAGCAGGGCGATCCGCATGCGGCGGAGCAGCTCTTGCCGCTAGTCTACGAGGAACTGCGGCAGCTGGCGGCGCAGAAGCTGGCCCACGAAACGCCGGGCCAGACTCTGCAGGCGACGGCGCTGGTCCATGAGGCCTACCTGCGCCTGGTGGACGTGGAGCGGGCGCAGCACTGGAACAGCCGCCGCCATTTCTTCGCCGCCGCCGCCGAGGCCATGCGCCGCATCCTCATCGACAACGCCCGCCGCAAGAAGACCCATCGTCATGGCGGCAGTCTGGTGCGGCAAGACCTCGACGCCTTGGACGTTGCCGCTCCGGATTGGCCCGAAGACCTGGTGGCGCTGGACGAAGCGCTGGACAAGTTGGCGGCGGCGGACCAGCGGGCGGCTGACCTGGTCCAGCTTCACTTCTTTGCCGGCCTGCCCCTTGCAGAGGTGGCGCAACTCCTTAGCATTTCGCCGCGAACGGCCGATCGCCTGTGGGCCTATGCGCGAGCCTGGCTGCACCAGGAGATCCAGGGTCCACCCCCAAAGAACAAAAAATCGTAAAACGGGTGGCGTGATCCGGCCCGGAATTTCGCACAGTAAATAGGGAAGCAAAGGCGACTTCCAGGAGCTGCCCACTCATGAACGAACGCTCCATCTTCTTCGAGGCACTTGATCGCGACACGCCGGCCGAGCGCTCGGCCTACCTAGACGCCGTGTGCGGCGGCGATGGGGCGCTGCGTCAGCGGGTCGAGGCGCTGCTACACTCCCACGAGCAGGCCGGCAACTTTCTCGACAAAACGGCCCCCGAGCGCCTGGCCGCCGAACAGGCCGCCGGCGACCAAGTGGAGCAAACGCCGCAGGAACCGCTCCTGGACGACAGTGCCGAGCCGCTCTCTTTCCTGTCTCCGTCGGACCGATCGCGCGCGCTGGGGCGGTTGGGTCATTACGAGGTGCTGGAAGTGCTGGGTCGGGGCGGCTTCGCCACTGTGGTGCGGGCCTTCGACGAGGTGCTGCAACGCGTCGTGGCCATCAAGGTGCTGTCGTCGCAGATGGCCGTCACCTCGCCGGCCCGCAAACGCTTTCTGCGCGAGGCCCGCGCCGCCGCCGCCGTCCGCAACGACCACGTGGTGCAGATCTACGCCGTCCAGGAGCAGCCGCGTCCGTATCTGGTGATGGAGTACATCCCTGGTCAGACATTGCAGCAAAAGCTGGACGCCACCGGCCCGCTGGAGAGGTCGGAGATGGTGCGGCTGGCGGTGCAGATCGCCCGCGGTCTGGCGGCGGCCCATGCTCAGGGACTGATCCACCGCGACATCAAGCCCAGCAACATTCTGTTGGAGCAGGGGAGCGAGACCAAGGCCAAGCTGACGGACTTCGGTCTGGCGCGGGCGGCCGACGACGCCAGTCTGACGCAAAGCGGGGTGATAGCCGGGACGCCGTTGTACATGGCGCCGGAGCAGGCCCAGGGAGATCCTATCGACCACCGGACCGACCTGTTCAGTTTGGGCAGCGTGTTCTATGTGATGCTCACGGGCCGGCCGCCGTTTCGGGCTCCGACCACGATGGCGGTGTTGAAGCGGGTGTGCGAGGACATGCCGCGTCCCATCCGCGAGATCATTCCGGAGGCGCCGCCGTGGCTGTGCGACCTCATCGGCAAGCTGCACGCCAAAAAGCCGGACAAGCGTTTCCGGACGGCCCAGGAGGTGGCCGACCTGTTGGCCCAGCCGCCGGTCGAGTCCGGCACCAAGGTTGAGGTGCTTCACGCCGCGCGTCCGCGCCGACTGAAATTGTTCGCCGCCGGTGTGCTGTTGCTGGCCGTCGGACTCACCCTGGGCCTGAACGCAAAGCGCCTGACAACCCTGGCCGCCGACATTCTTGGGCGAAAGAGCAGCGGGTTTGCGGGCGGGGCTAAGGTCGAGGATCCGTCCGCGCCACCGGCCCAGGCGCCGCCGGCCGAACCTCGGCCGGACCTGCCGATTCCGGGCGACCGGCCGCCGCCGAACGCGCGGTCGAGGGACTGGGGACGGCGGTTCGATCCCGATGGCGATTGCACGTTCAACATTCAAGGCGGCGCGCTGACGGTCAATGTGCCGCCGATGCCCCACGATCTCAGCATCGAACGGGGGCAGAACAATGCCCCGCGCGTGCTGCGCGAGGTGGACGGCGATTTCCGCCTCCAGGTCAAGGTGTGCGGCGACATTCAACCGAAGGCCGCCGGCAGCGTGCCGGGACGTTTATCGTGTCAAGCGGGCGGCATCCTTCTGTGGAGCGATGAACGCAATTACGTCCGCTTCGAGCGGGCCGCTCTCAACCGCAATGGGAAGATTACCACCTACGCGGCCTTTGAATCGCGGGCCAATGGACGGCCGAGCGCGGCTTATCAATTGGGCATCCCAGACCAGGACACCCATCTGCGGCTGGAGCGGCACGGCAATCAGCTGCGGGCGTTCGTCAGCGCCGATGGCGAGTTATGGCGTTCGTTGCAGAACATCGGCATCGACCTGCCGCCGAAGGTGCAGGTCGGCGTCGCGGCGGTCAACGCGGCCCAGCAGCCATTGCAGGTGCGTTTCGAGGAGCTGCGGATTGACCATTAGAGCGTTTTCGACCTTGGTGTAGCGTCCTGGCGGTAGGACGGATTGGAATCCATCCGACAAGACCCGCTATCGCAACCCTGAAAAAGCTCTAGCGAGGGCCGCCCTCGCTAACGCCTCGGACTGATGTGTAAACTTTTGTACGACAAAGCGGTCGGTGAGGCATCGCCGCCAAGCAAGCGCCTCACCGGCCCGGCAGCGCCGGAGCGCTCGGTCTGCGCGCTCGGCGCGCTGTCCTCCCATTGTATCGCAGACTGTCGCGCCCAGGGAGGAGTCTCACATGTTCGCATCATCGTGGCTGCGTCCACTGCAGCGTCGTTGGTTCCCACGCCGCACGATCCGCCGCGCGTCTGTCCGTCGCGTGCGGCTGTGCCTGGAAGCCTTGGAGGGCCGCACGCTGCTTTCCAACCCCGCGACCACCGGCGAGTTAATCACCGCCATCCAGAATGCCAACAACAACCCCGGCACCCCCACGACGATCACGCTGGCAGCCAACACCACCTTCGATTTCACGTCGGCGAACAACTCGACCAACGGGGCCAACGCCTTGCCGGTCATCACGGCCAACATCACCATCGTCGGCAACGGCGACACTCTCGAGCGCAGCGGCACGGCGGCGTTTCGTCTGTTCGACGTGGCCAGCGGCGGATCGTTGACTTTGGAGGACCTGACGCTGACGGGCGGTTTGGCGCAGGGCACAGGCGTCGCCGCGGAAGGCGGAGCCGTCTACAATGCGGGAACGCTGAATCTCAGCGGCGTGACAGCAAAGAGCAATATAGCCCAGGGGAGCAAGGGTGCGTTCGACGGCGACGGCACCGACGGCACCGGCGGCAGCGGCGGCGCTGGTTTGGGCGGCGGCCTGTACGTCGCGATGGGCACCGTCACCCTAAGCAACGATACCCTCAGCGGCAATCACGCCCAAGGCGGCACCGGCGGCAGCGGCGCCGGCAGCCGCGACGGCGGAGGCGCAGGCGGCAGCGGCGGCGCTGGTTTGGGCGGCGGGCTGTACGTGGCGGCGGGCAGCGTCACCCTGAGCAACGATATCCTCAGCGGCAATGACGCCCAAGGCGGCAACGGCGGCAACGGCGTCGGCGGCAGCGGCGTCAACGCCAACACCGGCGGCACGGGCGGCGCTGGTTCGGGCGGCGGGCTGTACGTGGCGGCGGGCAGCGTCACCCTGAGCAACGATACCCTCAGCGGCAATCAAGCCCAAGGCGGCAACGGTGGCACCGGCGGCGGCGAGGCCGGCTTCAAGGGCGGCAACGGCGGCAGCGGCGGCGCTGGTTTGGGCGGCGCCTTGTACGTGGACGAGCCATTCGTGGAGGCGGGCAACGTCACCCTAAGCAACGATACCTTCAGCGGCAATCACGCCCAAGGCGGCAACGGCGGCACCGGCGGTACCGGCGGCGGCAACGGCGGCAACACCAGCGCCGGCGGCGGCGGCAGCGGCGGCGCTGGTTCGGGCGGCGGCCTGTACGTGGCCGGAGGCACCGTCACCCTGAGCAACGATACCCTCAGCGGCAATCAAGCCCAAGGCGGCAACGGCGGCACCGGCGGCAGAACCGGCACCGGCGTCAAGGGCGGCAACGGCGGCAGCGGCGGCGCTGGTTTGGGCGGCGCCTTGTACGTGGATGAGCCATTCGTGGAGGCGGGCAGCGTCACCCTAAGCAACGATACCCTCAGCGGCAATCACGCCCAAGGCGGCAACGGCGGCAGCGCCAACAACCTTGACGGCGGCGACGGCGGCAACGGCGGCAACGCCACAGGCGGCGGCTTGTACATTGTCAGCGGCAGCACAACCATCCTGGCCAACACCTTGATTGCCCAAGACACGCTGACGGCGGGCACGGGAGGAACAGGCAATTCCACCCACGGCTCCGCGGGCCGCGCCTCCGATCCCGATGTCTCCGGCACCGTCACCTCCAGCGATCACGACCTCATCGGCGATAGCAGCGGCTTCACGGCCACCACCAGCACCGGCGACCTCCTCAATCTCACCGCCAGCCAACTCGCCGGTCTCCTCGATCCCAACGGCCCGCAAAGCAACGGTGGTCCCACCAAGACCATCGCCCTGCCCACCGGCAGCCTAGCCATCGACGCCGGCAACAGCAACGTCCCAGGCTTGCCCAGCACCGACCAACGCGGGTACGCTCGCATTGTCGGCAAGGCGGTGGACATCGGCGCGTACGAGTACGCAGCCACGGCCGAAACCACGGATTTGTCCGTCAGCGGCAACGCCCCCTCCACCGTCGCCTTGGGAGGACAGATCACCTATACGCTGACCGTGACCAACAACAGCTCCTCCGCGCAGAGCAACGTCACCCTGGCCAATGTCCTGCCGGCCAACACCACGCTGCTGGCCTGGTCCGTGCCCCAAGGCTGGAGCAGCAGCGCTCCGGCCGCCGGCAGCTCCCGCGGCACGGTGTCGGCCTGGACCGCCTCGTTGGCCGCCAATACGTCGGCCACGATCACCCTGGTGGTTCAGGTCAACAGCAGCGTGGCCCTGGGCACGGTTATCAGCAGCTCTGCCTCCGTCGGCCCCCTCGGCGCTCTGAACAACAACAGCATCAGCTTCCAAACCACGGTCCACACCACGACGCTGGGCAACCCCCCTCCGCCCCCTCCCAATCCGCCCTCCACCCCTCCGCCCGTTGCGAATGCTCCCGCCGGCAACAATGCAGCCACACCTCCGACCGCTCCGGTGGGAAAGTTGAACCTGTTCGCCCTGGGGTTGGGACCGACGGGCATCGACCTGTTCGAGATCGATAGTCAGGGCGCGGTGTTCGCCCAGGGCTTGTTCGGCGGCGGCTTGCAGTGGGTCGATACCTCGCTGCACCTGTCCTTGGCGTTGATGAGCAACGACGGGCTGTTTGCCCTGCTGTCGGGCAGCAACGGACAAACCTACCTCCTCAACGTGTTCGATCCGTTCCTGCCGCTAGTCGAGCCGGCGGTGCTCGCCGCCCTGCACCTGTAAGGCGTGAGATGGATTCATCACCTGCGATCGTCGCTTATTAGGAAAAGGTGTCAGGAAACTTTTGAAGAGAAAGATGGTCAAAAAGGGTGCCGGACACCATTTCCTGACGCAGCGGAACAACAGACCCTGAGAGGCATGATTGTCAAAGCGGCCGGTGAGGCATCGCCGCCAAGCAAGCGCCTCACCGGCCCGGCAGCGCCGGAGCGCTCGGTCTGCGCGCTCGGCGCGCTGTCCTCCCATTGTATCGCAGACTGCCGCGCCCAGGGAGGAGTCTCACCATGTTCGCATCTTCATGGCTGCGTCCACTGCAGCGTCGTTGGTTCGGTCGCCACGCCATCCGTCGCGTGCCCGTCCGCCGGGTGCGGCCGCGTCTGGAAGTGCTGGAGGATCGCACGGTACCGGCCGACATGACCCTGACGATCAATCCCGCAGTGAACCCCAGTGGGGCCGTACAGGAGTTGATCAATGCTATCGACACAGCCAACAGCAATAGCGACCCCACGAACACCATCCATCTGTTTTCCGCCGGTGACTACGATCTGACGGCGGTGAATAACTTCTGGTACGGCCCCAACGGCCTGCCGGCCATCAGCAGCAATCTGACCATCGACGGCAACTTCGCCACCATCGAGCGTGACAGCGCCAGCGGCACGCCGAACTTCCGGCTGTTTTACGTGTCGGGCGGTTTCGACGGCTTGGCGGCGGGCAGCCTGACGCTGAACGACCTGACGCTCGAAGGCGGCGTGGCCAAGGGCGGCAACAGCTTTTTCGGCGGCGGCGGTCTGGGCGCGGGCGGCGCCATCTTCAATCAGGGCACGCTGGACCTGACCGGCGTGACGCTGGCGGACAACACGGCCCAGGGCGGCGTCACTGGGACCGGCGGCGGCACCGGCGGAGGCGGCATGGGGCAAGACGCGCAGGTGAACGACGGCGGCGGTTTCGGAGGAGCGCTGGCGGGCGGACCCTATGGCGGCAGCGGTGGCAGCGGCGCCATCAGTGGCGGCGGCGGTGGAGGCTTTCAGTCGAGCGATGGAGGGCAGAATGCCAGTGGGGCCACGGCGGGGGTGGGAGGAGGACAAGGCGGCTTCGGCGGCAACGGAGGAGGAGGCGGCCTTGGCGGTGACGGCGGCGGCGGCGGCAACGCCTCCGGCAGTACCGGCTCCGGCCGGAACGGCGGCGCCTTCGGCTTCGGCGGCGGTGAATCCTTGAGCGGCAGCGGCGATGGCAGCGGCGGTGGCGGCGGCGTCGGCGGCGGCGGCGGCGGCGGCAGCGGCGGCGTCGGCTTCGGCCTCGGCTTCGGCGGCGGCGGCGGCTTCGGCGGCGGCGGCGGCGAAGGGGGCGGCTTCGTCGGCAGCGTCGGCGGCAACGGTGGCTTCGGCGGCGGCGGCGGCGTCGGCGGCGGCGGCGGCAACGGTGGCTTCGGCGGCGGCGGCGTCTTCGGCGTCGGCGGCGGTGGAGCGGGGATGGGCGGGGCCATTTTCAACATGTTCGGCAGCGCCACCCTCACCAACTGCACCCTCACCGACAACACCGCCAACGGTGGCGGCGGCGGCTTCTTCGGCGGTGGCGGCAGCGGCTACGGCGGCGCCATCTTCAATCTCGACGGCACGCTCAACCTCACTTTCTGCACCGTCGCCAGCAACACCGTCGCCGCCGGCGGTGGCAAGCTCAACGGCGACGCCGCCGGTGGCGCGGTGTACAACCTGGCCTACGGCAACAAGATCAGCGACGGCTCCGCGCAAGGGGCGACCGCCACCATCACCGACAGCATTCTGTCGAACTCCAGCGGTGGCGTCGATCTGGTCAACAACGTCGTCAACGGCAAGAACACCAACACCGCTACCGTCGCCCTCAGCGGACCCAACCTGGTCATGTCCTCCACGGGCACGATCAGCGGCACAACACCCCTGACGGCCAATCCGCTGCTGGGCCCGCTGGACAAGTACGGCGGGCCCACTCAGACGAGGGCTCTGCTACCCGGCAGCCCGGCAATCGACGCCGGCACGACGGTCAGCGGCGTGACCACCGACGCGCGCGGCGTGTCCCGGCCACCGGGGAGCGCCCCGGACCTCGGCGCCTTCGAGTCGCAGGGCTTCACCCTCAGCATCAGCGGCGGCGATAACCAGAGCACGCTGATTAACACCGCCTTCGCCAATGCGCTGGTCGTCACGGTGACGCCCAAGGACAGCGTCGAGCCGGTGGCCGGCGGCCAAGTCACCTTCACGACGCCGAGCAGCGGCGCCAGCGCCGCCCTCAGCCCCGCCAACCCGGTGACCATCGGCAGCAACGGCACGGCCAGCGTCAACGCCACCGCCAACGGCACCGCCGGCAGCTACAGCGTGACCGCCAACACGGCGGGCGCCCTCGCCCCGGCTGCGTTCCTGCTGACCAACGTGGGTGCTACCACGACCACGGCCAGCAACGCCACGGCCACCTTTAGCACCAGCACGCAGAGCGTGATGCTGAGCGCCACCGTGAGCAGTGATGCCGGCGCGGTCAACGAGGGCACAGTGACGTTCCTGGTCAAGCAAGGCAGCAAGGTCATCGGCATAGCGACGACTTCGGGCACGGTCAGCAACGACCAGGCCAGCGTCAGCTACATGCTGCCCGCCGGCACAACGGCGAACACGTACACCATCGACGCCACGTATAATCCCGGCACCGACTTCACCGGCAGTTTCGACACTACGCATACCCTCACCGTCAGCCCAGCGTCCACCACGACCACGGCCGATAACGCCACGGCCACGTTCAACGAAAACGCGCAGAACGTGACGTTGAGCGCCACCGTCAGCAGCCGTGCAGGGCCGGTGAATGAAGGCACCGTGACGTTCACGCTCAAGCAAGGCGCCACGACCCTCGGCACGGCCACCACCTCCACCACGGTCAGCAATGGTGCCGCCAGCGTCAGCTATGCCCTGCCCGCCGCCGCCGCCGCCGCCGGCACCTACACCCTCGACGCCGTCTACAATCCCGGACTCGACTTCACCACCAGCAGCGATTCCACGCACACCTTGACCATCCAGGCGGCGTCCGCCTCGATCCAGTTCACCAGCGTCTCCATCGCTCCCAATCTTCTCTCCCGCAACCGCAGCGAGACGGAGACCATCACCGTCCACGTCTCCAGTCCCAGCGGCACCGTCAACCAGGGCACCGTCACGTTCACCGTGGACGGCCAAAGAGTCAAGGCCTCCGTCGATGCGCACGGCGACGCCACAGCCAACCTCACGGTGTCGCTGAAGACGACGACCACGCCGCAGAGCATCAGCGCCTCTTTCAGCGATCCCAGCTTTTTGTCCGACACCGTCACGCAAGTCGCCCGCTGGTCGCTATTCAACAAAGGGCTGTCCAGCGTGGATACGTTCGCGGCCGACGGTAGCCAGTCGGTGCAGAGTTTCCTGGACGGTCTGCCGTGGTTGGACTTCCTCTACACGCCTTCGGGCCAACTGGAGAAGGTGGTCTTCGGCTCCGGATTGCTGAGTTGGGACTACAGCTATTTCGGCGAGTGGACGGTGGTTCGGCTGAACGGCGTGCTGCCGGTAGAGGTGATGGTCAATACGCCGCAGGGACCACTGATGTTCCCACTGTCGTCGTGAGATGGATTTGCTGCGTGCGATAAGCGCTTTCGGGGCTTGTGGAGCGTCTGCCTGAGCAGAATACCAATAGGTGGACAGGGGATGAGCGAAGAGACGCTACACAAGCCGCGAAAGCGCTCTACTCCCAATATCCCAGTAGTTTTTCGATCCCCGGCAGCAAACTCTGCCGGTTCGCGTCATCGCCGCGAATGAGGCAGCCGTCGCGGAACAGGCCGCGCGCTTCCAGCCACGCCAGAAACTCCGGGGCCGGACGCAAACCGAGAAGTTGTCGCACGCCGGCCGCATCGTGGTAGCTCGTGGACTGATAATTCAGCATCACGTCGTCGGCGCACGGCACGCCCATGAAATAATTGCATCCCGCCATCGCCAGCAGCAGCAGCAGATTGTCCGCCGAGTTCTGATCGGCGGCGGCATGATTGGTGTAACACACGTCCACACCCATCGGCAGACCGAGCAGCTTGCCCATGAAGTGATCTTCCAGCCCCGCCCGCGTGATCTGCCGTTCGTCGTAGAGATATTCCGGCCCGATGAAGCCGACGACGCTGTTGACCAGGAACGGCCCGAACGCGCGGGCCACGCCGTAGGCCCGCGCTTCCAGCGTCAGCTGATCGACGCCGTGATGCGCATCGGCGGACAGGGCGCTGCCCTCACCCGTCTCGAAATACATCACATCGTCGCCAATCCAGGCGACCTCGCGCTGGCGATGGCTCTCCCGCACGCGCTCGCGCCCTTCGCGTAGCAGCGACAGGCTGACGCCGAAGCTGGCGTTGGCGGCCTGTGTGCCGGCGATGGACTGAAACAGCAGATCCACCGGGGCGCCGCGCTCCAAGGAGGCGAGCTGCGTCGTGATGTGCGCCAGGCAACACGCCTGCGTCGGCACTCGATACGTCTCGATGAGGCGGTTAAGACCGCGCAGGATGGCGGCGACCGATTCGACCGATTCCGCAGCGGGATTGACGCCCAGAACGGCATCGCCGCAGCCGTAGAGCAGGCCATCGACCGTCGCCAGCAGAATGCCGCCGAGGTCGTCGGCCGGATGGTTCGGCTGCACGCGGACGCCGAGCACACCGCGCTGGCCCATCGTGTTGCGGCAGCGCGTGACATTGCGAATCTTGCTCGACGCCAGGACGAGATCCTTGTTGCTCATCAGTTTCGCCACGGCAGCGGCCACGTCGGGATGAACGGCCCGCTGCAACGCTCGAATCGCTTCCTCGCCGACGGCGTCGTCGAGCAGATGTTCGCGGAACTCGCCAACGGTCAGGCTGCGCAGCGGCCGAAAACCTTCGTGGTCGAGTGCATCAAGGAGGAAGCGGCTGACGTCGTCTCGATCGGGGTCGATGAGCGGACGATCGACGATGTCGACGAGGGACACATCGGCGAGAACGAGCTTGGCGGCGACGCGCTCGCGCTCGGACCGCGCCGCTAACCCGGCGAGCCGGTCGCCGGATTTCTCTTCGTTGGCCCGCGCGAACAGTTCGGGCAGGTCCGCGAAGGAAAAACGCTCGCCGCGAATCGTCGTTTGGTACGCCATGATGCGTCCTCGCCCAGAACTTGGAGGGACCGCCGCTGGCATTCTGGCACGAGACGCGGGGGGTGGGCCAGTGCAAAAGCACTGCGGGACGGGCTTGCAATGTTCGGCCAATCGGGGAAAGATACATTCGGACATCGCGCGAGCCGGACAGGGAGGTGTAGCGTGCCAGTCTGTTGCCGACACCGCGACGCGACGAACCGACCGCGAGGGCGAGGGACCATGCTGCGTCTGCTGTTGGCGGTGGCGCTGGCCTTGGCCGCGGCCATCGCGGCGCGGTCGGCGCCGACCGAGGGCGAGATGATCGCCCGTCTCATCAAACAGCTGGGCAGCGACAGTTTCGCCGAGCGTCAGCGCGCCAGCCGGCAACTGGATCGCATCGGCGAACCCGCCTTGACGCTGCTGCGTCAGGCCGCCGACAGCCGCGATCTGGAGGTGCGCTACCGTGCCCGCGATCTGCTGCGGGGCATCCAGCGGCGTCTCTACGGCCCGCGGCTTACCCTGAGCGGCCATCGCGACGGGGTTGTCAGCGTCGCCGTGTCGTCCGATGGGAAACGTATCTTGTCCGGCAGCTCCGACAACACGATCCGCCTGTGGGACGCGCAAAGCGGCGAAATGGTGCGGCAGATGGAAGGCACGCGCGGCCAGGTTTGGGCTGTCGCTCTCTCGCCGGACGGCAAGTTGGCGCTGGCCGGTGGGCAAGACGGCAAGCTGGTTCTCTACGAGGTGACGAGCGGCAAGCGTGTGCGCGAGTTTCCGCACCCCCAGTCGGTGCGCGCTGTGGCCTTCACGCCGGACGGAAAGCACCTTCTGTCGGCCTGCTACGATCACAAGCTGTATCTGTGGGAGGCGCGGAGTGGAAAGCAACTGCGCTCTTTTCCAGGACACAAGGACTCCATTATGTGCCTTGCCTGCTCGCCGGACGGGCGGCGCGCCTTGACGGGCGGCGCACAGAACGATCGCACGGTGCGCCTGTGGGATCTGGAAACGGGCAAGCAATTGCACATGCTCACCGGCCACGGCGAGCGCGTCATGGGCGTGGCGTTTTCTCCCGACGGCGCACAGGCCGCCTCCGCCTCCTGGGATGGAACGGTGCGCCTTTGGGATCTCGAAAGCGGCAAGGAAGTACGCCGACTGGACAACCACAAGACCCACGTTTACGGCGTGGCCTTTTCCCCCAGCGGGAAGCACCTCGTTTCCGGCGACCAGAACGGTGCGCTGTTTTTGTGGGACGCGTCCACCGGCAAGCACCTCATCACCTACGAGGGCCACCACGGAGACATCAGCGCGGTGGTTTCCGATCCGCAGGGTCGCCGTCTGGTGTCCTGCGGCACCGACAAAACCGTTCGTGTCTGGCTGGGACCGGAGTAACCGCGATCAACCTCTGTCCGCAAGGAGGTCGTCGATGTCGTATCGGTCATGTCTTTTCCTGCTCCCGATCGTACTGGCGCTGCCGGTTCTAGCTGCCGACGAACCGACCGCGGAGGACATAGCCCGCCTCGTCAAGCAGCTGGGAAGCGATCGCTTCAGCGAGCGCGAGGCGGCGAGCAAACGGCTCGCCGAAATTGGCGAACCGGCTCTGAACGAACTCCGCAAGGCGGCCGACGCCAAGGATGTCGAGGTCCGCCGCCGCGCGCGCGAACTCATCAAGGGCATCGAGCTTCCCCCGGTGGTAGCTCGCGGCCACGCTCCCGTCCTCGGCATGGCCTTATCGCCCGACGGCACGCGCCTGCTGACCTTCGACTCCGAGGCGGCGCTGCGTTTGTGGGACGCGAACACCGGCCAACAGCTGCGCTTTCTCCTCGGCCACACGGAGGGAGTCCACTGCGCCGCCTTCTCTCCCGACGGCACGCGAGCGCTGTCCGGAGGGGGTCGTTTTCTGGGTGACGACTTCGCGCTGCGCCTGTGGAGGGTCGAAAACGGCAAGGAGGAGATGCAGCTGCGGGGGCACACGGGTGAGGTGACGCAGGTCGCGTTTCTGCCCGGCGGCAAACAGGCCGTCTCCGCCAGTTGCGATCGGACCATCCGGCTGTGGGATCTGGCGGGCGGCAAGGAAGTGCGCCGCTTCGAGGGCCATAAACTGTCGGTGCGTGACATCGCGTTGTCAGCGGACGGCCGAAAGATGATCTCCGGCTCCAGCGACCGCACACTGCGCCTGTGGGAGGTGGCTTCCGGCAAGGAACTGCGGCGCTTCGAGGGCCATGAGGACGCCGTCACGAGTGTGGCGATCGCGCCGGACGGTCGGCACGTCCTCTCGGTCAGCGACGATCGGACGCTGCGATTGTGGGACGCGGCGACCGGCAAGGAGGTGCGGCGCTTCACGGGCCATCGAGGGGCGGTCGGCAGCGTGGCCTTTTCGGCGGACGGCCGCCGGGCGGTTTCCGGGGGCGCCGACGACAGCGTTCGGTTGTGGGACGTGGCCACCGGCAAACAGCTGCGCCGCTGGACTGGACACAAGGAATCCGTGACGGCGGTGCTGTTCGCGCCCGACGGGCGCCGCGTCCTGTCCGCGAGCCTCGATCACACCGTTTGCCAGTGGGCGCTGCCGAAGTGAATGGACCCACTCGTCGCGCCGGCAAGGACAACCTTTGCCGGCGCGTCGGGCGAGTGAGGATCCATCACTCGCTACGGTACGGTTTGCCGTCCATGTATAGCTTGAGCCGCCGTTTCGCCTTCTCCAATTCCTTTTTGGGAAAGGCGTCCGGCGATTTCAGCGCCTTGGTCTGCCATTCGACCGCCTTCTCGAACTGACCGTTTTCGGCATAGCACGCGGCCAACGTGTCGAGAAAGGTCGGTTCCTTGTACTCGCTCAGCTCGCATGCCTTTTTGGAATGTTCCAGCGCCTTCTTTCCGTCGCGCAGATCCTCGTTGGGACAGGTGGCCAGAATCCAGGCCAGGCCGGCCAGCGCATCGGCGCTGCGGGCGTAAAGTTTCAGGGCGGCCTTGAAGTCGGCGATGGCCTTCTCATGCTCCTTCTTCTCGCTGTACGCCTCGGCCCGCGCAACGTGCGCCCGCACGTCGCTCGGATTCAGTTTGAGGACGCGGCTGAAGTCGGTGATGGCCTTGTCGTAATCTTCCTTCTCCATCCAGGCGTCGCCGCGAGCCTGGTACGCCTCAGCGTTCTTGGGGTCGATCTCCAGCGCCTTGTTGAACTCGGAAAATGCCTTATCGAGATCGCCTTTCTCCGCATAGACGTCACCGCGGCCGACGTAGGCGCTGACGAATTTCGGGTTGATCTCCAGGATCTTGTCGAAGTCGGCCAGCGCCTTGTCGAGGTCGCGCTTGTAGAGATGGGTCCGGCCGCGGCTGTAGCGGGCGTCCAGCGATTTCGGGTCCAACTCGACGGCCTTGGTGAAGTCGGCCAGCGCCTTGTCGTAGTCGCGCTTGGTGTTGTGGACGCCACCGCGATTGACGTAGGTGAGGCTATTGTCCGGGTCGAGCTTGACGGCCTCGTTGAAGTCGGCCAGCGCCTTGTCGGATTCGCCGATGCTCAGAAACAAGACGCCGCGATAGGTGTAGGCGCGGATGTTCGTCGGGTCCAGTTCCAGCGTCTTCGCGTAGTCTGCCAGGGCCGCGTCGCGTTCACCCTTGCGACTGTGGGCGAAGCCGCGCAGCACATACGCCGTTGGACTTTTCGGATTGAGCTTCACCGAGCGGCTGAACAGAGTAATGGCCTTGTCGTAGTCCTGCTTTTCCAGCGCCGCGGCGCCCTCCTTGTACGCATCGGCGGCCTCATCGGCCCGGCCCAGCGCGACGAGGACCATCACCAGCGCGGCGCTGCCTCCCCATCGGATCGCCCGCATGACTTCTCCTCCCCATGAGCCTGATTCCCTGGGTCCGTTGTCGATCCGCTCATTGTAAGCAGGCGCGGGAGGCGAACAACCCCGATCGAGAAGCTAGCGGACGCCTCCATCATACCGTGGGAACGGTGCGTTCGACCAGTTTGGCGCGGGCCATGTTCATCGCTTCCAGCCATTGACGCAACGCCTGGATCTCGGCGGTGAGTGGTGTCAACGCCTGCTCGGCGTTGCGCTCCGCCCGATCGAGATAGGTCTGCAAACGCTTGAGCCGTTCCTCGAACCGGCGTGAGGGCAACGGTTCGGCCGTCGGCGCGGGCGGTTCGGAGTCCGGCTCGACCGTCTGGGACAACCAGCGTTCGAGTTTGCTCTCGAAGCCGGCGAACACCTGATTCCAGCCGGCGAGCGTGCGCGAGTTGGCGGCATCGGTGGACATGACGGCGAATCCTCCCGTGGGCGCGGCGGCATCTTACCCGCTGGCCGGATCTTTGGCACGGTCAGTTTTGTCGTGCGACCGGCAACAGGGTCTTTGCAAGCGGACGGGCGATGCAGTAGGATTGGGTAGGTTCTCCCCAATGGAATCGTTGGGGCGGGGTGGGAGCCATGGATCACGATCTCATCTGTTCCTGGTTGGGATTGGCGCCGGGAGGGTGGCCGCCCGATCATTACCGCCTGCTGGGACTCGATCTCGGCGAAGCCAACGCGGAATTGATTGAGCAGCGCGTCCACCAGCGCCTGGACACCGTGCGCCGCTACCAGATGATGCATCCGGAGCAGGCGACGGAGGCCATGAATCGACTGGCCCAGGCGTTCGTATGCCTCACGGAATCGGCATCCAAGAAAGCTTACGACGCCCAACTGGGCCTCGCCGACCGCGCCGCGCCGGCTCCGGCCACCACGCCGCCCACCAATGTGGAGACACTCGACTGGCTCGACAATCCTCCGCCCATCGTGCTGCCGCGTGAACCGGCTCCCGTCGCAATCGAACCGAACTCTGTTCCGGAGCCGCCTGCACCGTCTGTTCCGCCGCCGCTGCCGCCCGCGGCAACCATCGACTATGCAACGGCGGTCCCACCCCCGATTCGCCAACCTCCCCCGCTGCCGCCGGTGTTGCCTTCGCTGGGCGAACCGGAAACACCCGCTCCCCCGGTTGCGGTGCCCGTGGCGATGCCGGCCCCTGCCGCGCCGCCGGCCGAGCCGGTCGACCCCGTTCTCGAAGCGGCGCAGTCCGGCCCCGCTCGCCGCGGCATTGCCACCAAGCGGGCCATTTACCAACGCATCGCGCGCACTCGGCGCCTGATCCGGCTGTGGACCGACTTGGGGAAGTTCATCAGTTCGCCCAAACGCCGGTTGAGCCGCTCCCAGGATGGACCGGAGTTGATCCGCCTTCTCGACGAAACCACCACGGTCCTCAAGCGCTTCCCACGTTTGCTCGGCGAGGCGGGGCAACCGGGCTACCTCGTGCTGGCCCTGACGCAGGTGGACACCGTCAAGGTGTTTCAAAGCTTCTCGCCGCACCAGCGCGAGGCAATCGGCCGCGATTGGAAAGCGGGCCTCAAATTGCTGACGGCGCACCGCGACTTCCTGCGCCAGGAGCTGCGCGCCTGGCGCAAGCGACCACTGAGCCGCCGCCTGTTGCGGGCCTCCTGGTCGCTCCTCGTCGATCAGCCCGGCACCGTCCTTCTGCTGTTGGCGCTCTTGGCCGTTAACGTCGCCCTGTGGCGCACCTACGCCGAGGCGCTCTGGGAGATGCTTTTCTCGCGCTGATCGTCCCGTCCCCCTCTTTCCTACAATCGCTAGTTTCGGATCGAACCGCCCTCTTTTTTCCATTCCGTTTCTTCCGCGCATCTTCTCAAGTTGACAATCGGTTGTCATTAAAGCTATCGTTAATATGTTCTCGTAGATACGTTTGCTTGGACTGCCGTTGTGACACTGCCGGGCGTCGGGCGTCGGGGGACACGGTCAAAATGGTTGCCACCGGAACCGAGATGCGCGTGCAAGAACTGGCGCAGCACGTCTTTGACCTGATCACGCACTTCTGTTTGGTTTCGCCGCGCGGGCGCCGGCGCTCCGGCGATTTGAAGGAAGTCGAGTTCTTGACCCTGTCGCTCCTGCACCATCACCAGACGCTGATTGTCGGAGACATCCAGCGTCAACTCGGCGTATTGCCCGCTCAGATGTCGCGTATCATCCGCTCGCTGGAGACACGCGAACGACCGCTCATCACCTGCCGCATCAACCCCCACGACAAACGCAAGATCGACGTGGCGCTGACGCCGGAAGGAATCAACGCCTTCCAGGAGTATCAGTCCGCCCGCATCGGCAGTATCTGCACCCTGCTCGGCAAACTCGGCGAAGAAGACCTCGACGATTTGCAGGGGCTGATGGGAAAACTGCACGACGCCGTCGGCCCGCCGGTGCTGGGAGAACGCTAACCGATTTCGGCCAGGTCCAGCGTTTTGCCGTAACGCTCCAGAACGGCCGCGCGCAGCAGCGCGTGTTCGGGCCGGCGCAGACCGGGGTCGGCCGCCACCAGCGCGAACGCATCCTTGCGGGCCATTCCCAGTAGATCTCCATCGCGGACCAGATTGCCGATGCGTAGTTCGCCGAGTCCATGCTGCCGAGCGCCGAAGAACTCGCCGACGCCGCGCAGCTGCATGTCCTCCTCCGCGAGAGCGAAACCATCCCGCGTCCGCAGAAAGGCCCGCAAGCGCTGGCGACCTTCATCCCCCGCCGGTTCCGCGAACAGATAGCACTGCCCCGCGACGGGACCACGGCTGACCCGGCCGCGAAGTTGATGCAGTTGCGACAGCCCGAACCGCTCGGCGTGCTCGATCACCATCAGCGTAGCGCGCGGCACATCGACGCCGACTTCGATGACAGAGGTGCAGACGAGCAAATCCAATTCGTGCCGCTCGAAACTCTCCATCACCGCGGCCTTCGTCTCCTCGTCCTGCCGGCCGTGCAGCAGCCCGACGCGGAAATCGCGGAACGGACCTGCTTGCAACTCCGCGTGCGTCTGCGTTGCCGCCTTGACATCGAGCGTGGCCGACTCCTCGACCAGAGGACAGACGAGATAACCTTGCCGTCCCTGGGCCATCCCCTCGCGCAGCCGAGTGTAGACACGCTCGCGCTGATTTTTCGGTTCCCAGCGTGTCGCCACCGGCTGACGGCCCGGCGGCAGTTGGCGGATGATCGACACGTCGAGGTCGCCGAACACGGTCAGGGCGACGGTGCGCGGGATGGGCGTGGCGGTCATCACCAGATAATGAGGATCGACGCCCAGGCGGCGGAAGCGCGCGCGCTGATGGACGCCGAACTTGTGCTGCTCGTCGATGACGACCAACCCCAGCCGAGCGAAGCGCACGTCTTCTTGCACCAACGCCTGAGTGCCGACGACAAGATCGATGTCACCGGCGGCCAGGGCGGCGAGCGTGTCGCGCCGTTCGGCGGGGGTGAGCGCGCCGGTCAGCAGCAGTCGGCGGACGCGGCTATGAGCCAGGTAGCGGTCGAGAGTGCGGGCGTGCTGGCGAGCGAGGACTTCGGTAGGCGCCATCAGAGCGGCTTGATGCTTGTTGGCGACCGCAACCAACAGGGCGTAGACGGCGACCGCCGTCTTGCCGGCGCCGACGTCGGCTTGCAAGAGGCGCTGCATCGGCTTCTCGGCGGCGAGATCGCGGCACACCTCAGAGACCGCCCGATCCTGATCGGCCGTCAGCTGGAAGGGCAGCAGGCGCCGGATGCGCTCGTCGATGGTCGGCGTCACGGGCAAGATCGGCGCGCGTCCCTCGTCGCGCACTTCTCGGCGGCGCAGGGCCAGCGCCAGTTGCAGAATCAGAAACTCCTCGTAGACGAAGCGCCGCCGGCCGCGCGTCGCCGTTTCCAGCGAAGCGGGGAAATGAACGTCGCGCAATGCGCGATCGAAGCTGGGCCAATCGTGCCGGTGTCGAAGTGCGGCAGGCAGCACATCGGCGACGCCGGCGGCATGGAGGTCGAGCGCGCGGCCGAGAAGCGCGCGCAGGTGTTCCGGCCTGAGATCCTCGGTCAGTGGATAGATCGGTACGACGCCCGGTTGCTCGTCGCCGCCGTCGAGGATTTGCACACGCGGACCGTTCATCTGCCAATGGTCGCGATACCACTTCGGCTTTCCGCTGAAGGAAAGCCGTTGGCCGTAGCGAAACCGCCGGGCGGCGAACGCCTGATTGAACCACACGCCTTCCAGGCAATGCGTGCCGTCGTCGCTGAGGACGACGCTGACAACGGTTCGGCCGTCGCTCAGCGAGCGTCCGTCGATCTCGACGACTTCGCCCTGCGCGGTCTGAATGCTGCCCGCCGACAGGCCGGCGATGGGCCGCACGTCGTTGAGATCCTCGTACGTGCGTGGGAAGTGAAAGAACAGATCGCCGACGGTGCGCAGACCGAGCCGTTCCAGCAATTCCAGCCGTGCGGCCGAGATGCCGGGCAGCGTTTCCAGGCGGACGAGCAAAGGATTCGAGTCGGGCACGGTCGGTCCTGTGCGTAGGAGCGTTTCGCGGCGTCGTTCACAATCCGGCGGCCTGGCGGAAGGTGTCGAGGGAATTGGACTTCACGGCAAGCAATAGCCAGTTCCGCAGTTGCTCTTGGTCCGTGGTCGCGCGGATGACTCCCTCCAGATCGGCAGGTGCTCCAGGAGGAAACAGGGTCGCCAAGACTGTAAGCAACGAGTTGATGCTGCTCTTGAGCTCGCCCTTAGCCTCGCCCATCGCCATCCATTCCAAGACTTGTTGCGATTCAATCACGTTCCACTCCTTCAAAGCGTCTTTCCAAATCGGCAATCGTCTGGCTGCCTCCGCGAACACCAAGGCGAGACCGCCGTAATCGCCTCGACGCCGTGAATCGGCTTCCTGGCTCGCCAGCTCGATCCAGCGCTGGATGATACTCGTTTCGTCGCCGCCGTGCATCAGCGGGATCCGCGGCAGCAGACAGCGCGAAATTCGCCCGGCCGCGATGGCATCGAGAAGCGCCGCCGCGTCCTCATCGCACAGATCGCGCTCCCCTACCTCCAAATTGGTCCGCACGCCTGTTTGACGCAGGATCATGGTCCGCGAGGTACGGCCACGCCCAGTCAGGTTGACGACAGCAGCGCCAACCGCGAAGCGTTCGCCGCCCGCATCCGTTGGCCGCCTTTCCAACCACAATTGCCCCAAATACACCAGCAACCGGCCGAGCAGTTCGCCGTCGGGTTCCAGACAAAACTTGATCGGCAAAGCCCATTCCACGGCCGGATCGGGGTCGGATAGCCAGGCCACGGTATCGCAGGTCCGTTCCGGATCGCCGGGAAACGGCAGTGTGCGCGCGTCGAGCCAGAGGCGGAATCGCACCTCGACGGGGTCTTCCCGCAGCAGCCACGCAAGAAAGCCGACCGCATCGAGTTTAGCAGCGTAGCGACTGGCCTGATCGAAACGATTAGGGGGCATGCATGTGATCCCACCGAGTTTGCCGACAACCGCGCGATCTCAGCATATCTCAAGGATCGGCAAACGAATCCGGGAACGCAACCCCGGCAGGCAGCGGATGAGCAGCACTTTGTAGTTTCCTCCCGCTGAAGTTGTAAAAGCGTTGCCCATCCCTTGGCTCGGACAGATACGCCCTCCCGGGACGAATACTTATTTCGCGATGCAAGTCAAATTCAATTAACACCTTATGGCATTAGTCCGAAAAAACGCCTTGACAGAATGGCGTTTGGTATCCCACTTGCAATTATTTCGGACGTTGAAGGTAACTCATTCGGTCGTTGAGGAGATCAGCCATGCAAGTCGAACTCTACTGTCCCCGTTGCTCGTGCTCGTTCGCGGCCTCGCCCGAGACGCCGGCCGCCGAGGTTCTGGACCGCATGGCCGAGGGCGGGCCGTGGTACGCCCTGGGTGACGGTGAGACGTATGAAGACATGATCTTCTCGACCCTGTTTGCCTGTGGCACCATCCGCTGCACCGATTGCGGCGAGGCGGTGTCCGTCTCCGAGCAGAGCCTGGGACAGCTGACCATGGAAGTGCTTGGGAGTTGGTGATCCCCTGAACGACCCAGCCCGGCAGTCCGAGCTTCCCGCCTCGGACTGCCGATTTTGTTTCTTCTCATTTCAGCGCGGCAATAATCGCCTCGCTCATTTCGGTGGTGGTGGCCTGTCCTCCCAGATCGCGCGTCAAAACTCGCCGCGCCGTCAGCACGCGCTCGACGGCCGACAGAATGCGCTGGGCGATCAACTTGTGACCCTCGGCGTCGAGCAGGTCGATGGCCGGCAGCAAGAGCGGCAGGGGGTTGGCGCGATCGACGCCGATCTCCTCGCGCGGTCCGCCGTGGAACGATTCGTAGACGCGCACGCCGTCGCCGACGTTGATGCCGGCCGTGGCGCTGATGCCGCCGACCACCCCGGCGCCGAGATCGCTGACGAGATCGCCGTACAGGTTGCCCATGACCAGCACATCGAACTGCTGCGGCCGCGACACCATCTGCATGCAGCAGTTATCGACGATGATCTCGCGCGTTTGCAAATCGGCGAAGTCCTTGGCGGCCGTGCGGAAGGCTTCGAGAAACAGGCCGTCGGCCAGCTTGAGGATGTTGGCCTTGTGGACGCAGGTGACGGTCTTGCGGCCGGCCGAACGCGCCCACTCGAAGGCGAAGCGAAAGAAGCGGCGACTGGCGGCCTCGGTGACGACCTTGATGCTCTGCACCACGCCGGGAACGATCTCGTGTTCGATGGCGGCGTACAGGTCTTCGGTCAATTCGCGGATGACGAACATGTCCACGCCCTGGAAGCGGGCCGGCAGTCCGGCGATGTTTTTCAGCGGCCGCACCGAAGCAAAGACGCCCAGGTCACGGCGAAGCTGGACGTTGAAATTGACCTTCTCGGGGCGCGGTCCGGGAGGCGGTAAGAGCATGGTTTTCAGAGCCAGTCCCGTATCGCGGACGGAGCGCAGCAATGTTTCGGGGATGGGAACCCCGCCGCGCTCCATTGAGGCCCAGCCGGCGAGGTGCTCATCCCAGTCGATCGCCGCGCCGGCGGTCTTCAAAATGGCCTGCACCACCGGCGCTTGATCCAGCCCCGCGCCGCCGCCCTGTATCAACGTGACACGTAAGGTCATGCTCCCACCTCAAATCGAAGAGGAACTAACCACAGAGTCACAGAGAACACAGAGAAAGACACAGAAAAGAAAAGAAGAGAGGCAAATGAATAAGTGAAAGCAAATTGCTCCTTTGTCTTCATTTTTTTATTGTCTTTTCTGTGTCTTTCTCTGTGTTCTCTGTGACTCTGTGGTTAGCTCTTTTCTTCCAAGTTGGCGATCAGCTGTTGGGTCAGGGTCGAGGTCGTTCCGTCGCCGCCGAGGTCGCGTGTCAGGCCGCGCTTTGCCGCCAGCGTGCGGCGCACCGACGCCTCGATGCGTCGGGCCGGCTTGCGCTGGCCGATGTGCTCCAGCAGCATCGCCGCCGAGCGTATCAGGGCGATCGGATTGGCCAACCCTTTGCCGGCGATGTCCGGAGCGCTGCCGTGGACCGCCTCGAAGACCGCATAGCGCTGACCCAGGTTGGCGCCCGGCACGACCCCCAGACCGCCCACCAGACCGGCACACAAGTCGCTGACCACGTCGCCGAACAGGTTCTCCATCACCAGCACGTCGAAGCGCGTCGGGTCCAGCGCCAGCTGCAAACACAAATGATCGACGTGCATCTCCTCGAATTCGAGGAAGGGGAAATCGTCGGCGACGGCCCGCGCCGTGTTCAGAAACAGACCGTCGCTGAGCGGCATCACGTCGGCCTTGTGGCAAAAGGTGACGCGATGCCGCCCGCCGTGCTGCGCCAACTCGAAAGCGTAGCGGACGATGCGCTCGGCCGCAGTGCGCGTGATGATGCGCAGGCTCTCGACCACTCCGGGCACGACAATATGTTCCTGACCGGAATACAGTCCCTCGGTGTTCTCGCGGACGACGACGAGATCGACGCTCTCATAGGGAACCTTTACGCCCGGCAGCGTGCAAGCGGGGCGAACGCTGGCATAGAGATCGAGTTCCTTGCGCAGGCGTACATTGATGGAGCGAAAGCCCTTGCCGACGGGCGTGGTGCAAGGCCCCTTCAGCGCGACGCGGTAGCGGCGAATGAGGTCGAGAGTGGCGGACGGCAGCGGATCGCCGAAGCGCTCGGCGGCGCCCAGCCCGGCCATCGCCTCGATCCAGGTCATGTCCGCGCCCGCCGCCTGCACGACGGTTTGCATCGCTGCGCTCACTTCGGGACCGACGCCGTCGCCGGCGATCAAGACAACTGGTGTAGCCAAGACTCCACTCCGTGGGGCGGTGGGACAGGCG
This sequence comes from Gemmataceae bacterium, assembly GCA_036557825.1. Classification (GTDB taxonomy): domain Bacteria; phylum Planctomycetota; class Planctomycetia; order Gemmatales; family Gemmataceae; genus JAJPHU01. The sequence goes on along the minus strand of DATBGU010000144.1, from coordinate 50,723 downwards.
TCTCGCCTGTCGGTTCTTTCCGAAAGCCTGCGGAAACGGTGGGCATTTGTCAAGCGGTGATGGGGCGTTCGGGTTGTGCCGGCCGTAGCGATGGGAAGAACGGCGCGGTCGGCGCGGGGAATTTTTTCTCGCCGGGCCGGGAGTGGCGGCTTGAGACGGAACCGCTACAATGGTGCAATTGGCATAGGAAAAGGTCGAAACCTATTACCACGCAGCGGCGCGGGTCACTGGATTCACCTGTCGGGCCGGGGCGGAATCATGCAGGCGGTGAAAGGGCTCTTCATGGAAAAATGGCTTTGCTGGGGCTCCATGGGAGTCGCGGGATTGCTCCTTTTACTGTTCCTGCTCGACCTGTTTCTGAACTTCCCCTTCGGCGGCCTGAGCAAGGCCGTCGATGTGCTGGTGATTCTCTCGTGCGGGGTCGTCCTCTACTTGGCCTACGACGCCTTCCGCGATCTGCGCTAACGCTTGTTCAGGACCAGAGTGAGTAAGGCCTGCACCACTCCCTCCGAGGTGAACTCCCGCGCCTCCGCCGCCACCGGTAACCCCAGTTCGCCAAGCGTCGCGCTCGTCACCGGGCTGATACTCACCAGGCGCACCATTCCCGATCGCAGCAGCCGCAACGACTCGTCATCGATTCCACGAACCAGCGACCGCGCGATGTTGGAACTGGTCAGCGTGATGTAGTCGATCTCGCCCCGACGCAACGCTTCCAGGGCTTCGGCATTCGGCTCGACGGCATCCACTTGTGAATAAACGGCCACCTGTTCGACCTCGGCGACGCGCGCCAGCTGCTCGCGCAGCACTTCCCGGCCGCGATCCGCTCGCGCCAAAAGCACGCGCTGACCGGCGACGCGTTCTTGCAAAGCATTCGCCAAACTCTCGGAGTCGTAGTCGGGGGGAAGCAAGTCGGGCTCCAGATGATATCGGCGCAGGGCATCGGCGGTCGCCGGCCCGATGACGGCTAAGCGCACTCCTCCGAAGGCGCGCAGGTCGCGTCCGCTGTAGCGAAGACGGCGAATTAGGGCGTCCACGCCGTTGGCACTGGTGAACACCAGCCATTGATATTCCGCCAAGTTTGCCAGCGCTTGATCCACCGGCGCCCAGTCCGCCGGCTCGCGGATCTCGACGGCGGGCAACCGCGACACGACCGCGCCGAGTTCCTCCAACCGCGCGATCATCTCCGCCGCCTGATGACGAGGGCGTGTCACCAGGATTCGCTTGCCCAAAAGCGGCCGCGCCTCGAACCAGGCCAACTCCTCGCGCAGCGCGACCACCGAGCCGATGAGAACCAGCGAGGGCGCTTTCAGGCCCGCTTGTTGGACCGCCACGGGCAACTCGCCAAGCGGAGCCGTCACCGTGCGCTGGCGGCCGGTCGTCGCCCAGTGGACCGCCGCGGCTGGCGTCCGCGCCGATTTCCCGTGATCGAGCAACATCTGCACGATATGTGCCAGGCGGGCCATCCCCATGTAGATGACCAGCGTTCCCGGAAAACGCGCCAGCGCCGGCCAATCGAGAAAGCTATCGGTCTTGTCCGGTTTTTCGTGTCCGGTAACGAAGGCCACGGCGCTGACGTGCTGGCGGTGCGTCAGCGGAATGCCGGCGAAGGCGCTGGCGCCCAGTGCTGCCGTCACGCCGGGAACCACTTCGTAAGGAACGCCGGCGCGCCGGAGCGCCTCGGCCTCCTCGCCGCCGCGGCCGAACACGAACGGATCGCCGCCCTTGAGGCGAATGACGCGCTGCCCCGCGCGGGCGGCATCGATCATTATCTGATAGATTTCGGGCCAGCGCTCCGGGTGCGAGCCGTGCAGGGCATCAACGCAGATACGACGCGCCGCCGCCGGAACGCGATCCAGCAGGCGGACGGGAACGAGCCGGTCGTACAAAACGAGGTCGGCCCGTGCCAGCAACTCGGCCGCACGCAGCGTCAGCAGGCCGGGGTTGCCGGGACCGGCTCCGACCAGGGCCACCGGATAGGAAGACGCGGCAATCGTCACACCTCGATCATTTCCTCGGAGTCAGGCACGTCCTCACCCAGTTCCGGCTCGTTGGGCGACATCTTGATGAGCCAGATGCCCAGCTCGAACAGCAGACTCATCGGCACCCACAAAAACAACATGCTCAGGGCGTCGGTCGAGGGCGTGCAGATGGCGGCAAACAGGGCCATGCCCATCCAGGCGTAGCGGCGTTTGTTGCGGAACGAGTCGGCGTTGACGATGCCGAGCTTGGCCGTGAACAGCATCACCAGCGGCGTCTGGAACGAGAGACCGAAGATCAGCGGCATGAAGATGGCGAAGCTGAGCCATTCGTTCAGACGCAGATCCGGCTTCAGTCCGAGCCATTCGTTGAACCACAACAGCGCCTCGATGGCGCGCGGGATGACGAGGAACTCGCAGACGAGCACGCCGGTGAGGAACAGGCCGAGGCTGACGGGCAGATAGACATGCACCAGTTTCTTCTCGTGCGGATACAGCCCGGCGGCGACGAACATCCAGATTTGCCAGAAGATCCACGGGCTGCCGATGATGATGCCGCAAACGATGCACACCTTGAACCACACCATGAACGCTTCCGTCACGTTCAGCGTGGCCATGCTGTCGAAATCGCCGACGATGCGCGTCGCCTCTTGCAGCTGCCCCGTCATTTTGAGCGGCTCGCCATGCGACATCCACACGTAAACGAGATCATCCTTGGTGACGACTTCCTCGTCCTCCTTCGGCTTGTCCTTGTCGCCGCCGTGGCCGATCAGCTTGTCCAGCATCGAGCGGTCATCGTGCTCCTTGTCGTCCTGCTTCAGGACGGGGCGTTTGAAGTCCTTGTCTGCTTCGCCCTTGAGAACGGACAGAAGCTGATCGCGGCGAAAATAGACCTTGGTGAAGCCAGTCGCCTCGTTGGCCTTACGAAGATTGGGATCGGTTTCCAGCTCCTTCATGGTTTTTTCGACGCGGCGATTGTAGAACTCGCGGAGCTGCTTCTTGACGGGGGCGGTGATGAAATCGACGGCCGCCTTGCCGATGAAAAAGCTCAAAAACAGGGCGACGCCGAAGCCGGCGACGGCGCGCCAAAGGTGGGCCCGCAGTTCCTCGAGGTGGTCGCCGAAGGTCATCCTCGTATCGGAAAAGAAATCTTCGGGATCCTTGGGGGTGCCGTTGCTGCTCATCGTCGATTCCAAATAGGTGCATGTACACGGTGGGAGAGCGAAGCTCGCGTCTTCGGAGGACCGTGGAGATAGTTATGGTATCAAGGAGCGGCGGCGCTCTCAAGTTGGAGCGGACACCGGCGGCCCGTACACTATTCCACGTCCGATCAACAACAGGGGGGAACCATGCCGACAATCCGTTCTCACACCGGGATAGCGCTCCTGGCAGGCCTTGTCTTCGTCTCGAACACGCGGGCCTCAGACTGGCCGCAGTTTCGCGGCCCCAACTGCTCCGGCCGCGCCGACAACGTGCCCCTGCCCGATCGCATCGGGCCGAAGAGCAATCTGCTATGGAAGACGGCGCTGCCGCCAGGACACTCTTCCCCAGTCGTGATTGGCGACCGAGTCTACCTGACGGCGGTTCGCGACAAGAAACTGCTCACGCTCGCGGTGGACCGCAAAGACGGCCGTGTTCTCTGGGAAGCGGAGGCGCCCGTCCGCAAGCTGGAAACGGTCCACGGCATCGGCAGCCATGCCCAGCCCAGCCCCGCCGCCGATGCTGCGCGCGTCGTCAGTTTCTTCGGCTCGTGCGGCCTGTTCTGCTACGACCGTGCCGGCAAACAACTCTGGCATCGCACGATGGGGCCGTTCAAAAACGATTTCGGCGCCGGCAGCTCGCCTATCCTCATCGGCGACCGCGTGATTCTCTGCCAGGACCACGATCAGGATTCTTTCCTCCTCGCCCTCGACAAGCGCAGCGGCGAAACGCTGTGGAAGACAGACCGATCCGAATTCCTGCGCGGCTACTGCACGCCGGTGGTCTGGGAGTCGGGCGGACGCAAGCAGATTGTGGTGGCGGGAACGCTGCGCGTGGCCGGCTACGACCTGGAGAGCGGCAAGGAAGTGTGGACGGTGCGCGGCATCGCCCGCACCATCTGCATGACTCCGGCGGTCGGCGAGGATGGGCGCCTGTACGTCGCCGGCTGGTCCGCCGGCGGCGACTCCGGCGCTCGCATCGTGGTGCAACCGTTCGACAGCGTCGTCAAGAAGTTGGACAAGAACGGCAACGGCAAACTGGAAGCGGCCGAATTGACCAGCGGCCCGATGGCGGAGCGCTTCACGCAGGTGGACCTGGATAAGGACGGTTCGATCACGCGCCAGGAGTACGAGCGTTTCCGGGGACTCTTCCGCGAAGGGCGCAATGTCGTGCTGGCCGTCCGGCCCGGCGGCAAGGGCGATGTCACGGATACACACGTTGCCTGGAAGAACACGAAGCAGGTGCCCTTTTGCGCCTCGCCGCTGTGCCTCGACGGGCTGGTCTACACCGTCAAGGACGGAGGCTTCCTCGCGTGTCTGGACGCCAAGACCGGTGAACTGGTGAAGCGCGATCGCGTATCGGGGCAGGGCAATTATTACAGCTCGCCGGTCGCGGGGGATGGGAAACTGTATCTGCTGGATGAACGCGGAAAGATGACCGTGGTGCGGGCGGGACGCGACTGGAGCGTGCTGTCCAGCAGTGACTTCGAGGAGGATGGCTACGCGACGCCAGCGATCTCCGACGGCCGCATCTACGTACGAACCGCCGGACACCTCTACTGTTTCGGACTGCCAGCCGCGAGGAGGCAGTAGGCAGTGAGCAGTAAAGAGGAACGAGTAGAGTCTTGGGTGCCTACTGCTTACTGCTTACTGCCTACTGCTGGCAGTAACAGGATTCCTGTTCCACCACAAAGGCCGCGTATTCCAGGAGCGACTTTTGCAGCACATCCTCGCGGCCAGCGGACACGAGAGGCACCGATCCACTACGACGGGCTGCGTTCTGATACGCTTGCCGATCGAGCTTCGGGTTGTCCTTCAGAGACTGTTTCAAGATGGCGGGGTCGGCGAACATGTGGACCTCCGTTGGAGAGGCCACCCGACGGCGACTGCCTGGGTAGCTGGGATGGGCGTCCGGGCCGGCTTTGTGGAAATGGAGAGAAATAGAATGCACAGTCCTCTCCTCCTCCATACTTATTCTACGCTTCATTTTGGGCGGCAGAGTCGGCCGCGGAGAAAAAATCTGAGATGGAGTGGTTCGCAACACATCCGCGAAGCGTCGCGAACCGCTAACGAGTCTGGGCCGGCGGGCTGCCCTGGGCGCGGACCTCCGGGGGACGGTTGGATTCCTCGACGAAGATGAACGCGATGGCCGCACCGAGGACCAGCAACAACACCCACTTGAAAAACGCCACCCGCCGTTGAAAGCGCCGTTCCACCCGTCCATCGATCAGCACACGCTGCAAGAACTCGACGCGCCGGCCGATGGTCGAATGCTGCCACGATTGCAAAAACCCCGGTCGATCGCGGCTGATGCCGTTGACGACCGCTACCTTCTCCAGCGCTCGGATGAAGGTGGTGATGCCGGTCGGGCACAGTCCGAGGCCGCGCTGGTTCAGAACCAGCCCATCCTCATGTCCGCGACAATCCGGGCAGGAGCACGAGACGGCCCGACAACCGAAAATGTCCGCCTGGCGTTCGCACCGCCGCGACAGGAACCCGAACACGATGAATATGTAACCGAGCAGGACGCCGACGAGCGGCACGGCGGTGAGACATTTGTAGTTGTCCGAGGCCAGCAGCTTCTCCCACTGCCAACCCCTCCCCACTTCCGCGACCAGCCAGCCCAGCACGATCACGCTGGCGGTCAGAAAACTGAAGTAATACAGCATGTGATGATGGCGGATATGGCCGACCTCGTGGCCGAACACCGCCTCGACCTCCTCCGGCGTGAAATCCTCCAGGAGTCGGTCGGTGAACACGACGTAGCGGACCCAGGGCACGATGCCGATCACCATGGCGTTGGCCATGCCGTTGCGCGTGTTCCACAACAGGATATTGCTGCACCGGAAGCGCAGACGCCGGGCCGATGCTTCCAGGCGGTCGCGCAGTGGGCCGGGCGGCATCGGTTTCAGACCAAGCACAAGCCGGACGATCCACGGCATGGCGGCGAACACGACCAGCACGGCGGCGATGCCGAGGACGTTGACCGATTTCTGCCAGTCCTGCGATAGCTCCGGGAAAAAGCGCGGTAACTCTTTCTGCGCCAGCAACAGCGCGACGGGAAGGAAAACCAAGGCCATCTTTTGCCGCAGCTGAAACAGCACGTAGGAGACGCGCGAGCCGAACACGGTGGGAGCGCCCGCCGAGGCCTGCTCTAACTCCAGCCAAGCTCCGGCGTGCGGTTCGGAGGCGAGCAAGCGATGGGCGGCGAGGTGCGCCGCCCGTTCGGCGTCGTAGAAGGCGCTCCACCCCAGCAACTGGGCAACGATGAACGGAGCCAGCACCAGCAATTCCGCTCCCGGAAGCGGCATCCAGAGCCCTCCCACCGCCCAGCCCCAACCGAAGACGAGCAAGCACAGAAGATAAACGACGAACACGCCGATTTGATGGTGGAAACGGCCGCGCTCGTAGCGCCTCAGCAGGCGTTCGCGCAGCGAAGGCTCGCCCTGAAGTGGGCGACTGACGCACCGCGCCACCCAGTAAGCGTGTAGGCCGGTCAGCAGCACGCCCAGCCAGGTGGCCGCGACGCACAATGCGGGCGAGTTGGTCCACAGCGGCTGGGGCCAGGTATTGGCGTCGGGCAAACACACCAGCACCAGGAAGACCATCAGCAAGAACGGCATGGCGCACTCACCCTCGACCGCGGGCCAGCAATGGGCGTACCCCTTATTCTAACTCGACCCTCGGTTCGAGCAAAGCCGCCTCTGCCGTCTTGGTCGCCATCAAGAACTTGCCCGCCGCAGTGGGGGACGAGCCACCCCCCGGCGGGCATATTGTCCACGACAACCCGGATGCCGCTTTTATGCGCCTCCGTCGGCCGCGCTCCCGTCATCCGCCGCGGGCGACGCCTCAAGCGCGGGCGCGTCCTCGCCGGAAGCGTCCTCACCCAGGATGGGAGAATCGGGCTGGCTCTCGACCTCCTCAAGATACGGATCGGTCAGATCGTCGAGCACCCGATCGAGCGTTGGCCCGTGCAGGCCGTGGCTGCTGAGCAGCCAGGAGGAGCTTGTGCCGCTCCAACCGCTGGCGCCAAAGACGGTGGCACTCGGGGGCGTCGCTGCGTTGGACGGCCCGGACAGATTGCTGCCGGTGCCGACCACGGCCGGCGTCGGTCCCTGTCCCGGCAGGTTGACGGAGGCCAGGACGGTGTTGTTGACGGCAGCCGTGCTTGTCGGCGTTGTGACACTGACAGGAGGCGTCATTGCCGAGGCGATGGACGGCAGGGACAGACTGAAGGGCGGAGGCGCGACCGGCGCGGCACCCAACCCGCTGGCGGTCTGCGAAGGAGCCGGGATCGTCGTGCTGCCGGTCGTGACGAACAGCCCGCCTCCGGGACTGGTGCCGGCCAGATGTTGGAAACCCGGTGTGCTGGACGCAAAGGCACCCTTTCCGTGGCCGGTGGTGGCCGGTTCGCCGGCGGAAACCGTGGGCTTGGCCAGCAGCGGCACGATATTGCTGACAATCGGAGTGCCCAGTCCCGTGACCAGATCGTACCCCGAACCGGCGGCGTAGCCGTTGGAACCGTGTGTGACGTCGTGAAAATCAGCCTGGTAGCCGGTCGCATTATGCAGCACGCTGTACAAGGTGGACTCGACCTGGTAGGTACCCAGGGACGAACCGGCCTTCTGGTCGGCCAGGGCCACGATGCCGGCCCACACCGGACTGCCGACGCTGGTTCCGCCCACCTCAAACCAGGGACGCGATGTCCCAAAGGTATCGTAGATGGCCACGCCCGTGTTGGGGGTGGCGTCGAAGGCCACGTCGGGCGTCAACCTCGCGCCGTAGCTGCCGACCGCGCTGGTCTGGAAGTCCGGTTCCCCTTCGAGTCCGGCGTAGCCGCCGCCGCTGCCGACCCATCCCGATTCGCTCCTGTAGAGGGTCTGTCCGCCCGCGGTGGTCGTGTTCAGGCTCGTGCCGCCCACCGCCAAAACATACGGCGACGTGGCTGGCCACATCGGACCATAGCGGGCACTGTTATCGCCCGCGGCGGCGACGAACGTGACATTGGGGTTCTGCGTGAAGACGCTGTCGTAGTTCGTCTCCTTCGCGAATTCGTAAACACCCCAACTCATGGACACGACGTTGGCGCCGCCGGCGTTGGCGGCGTAGGAGACGCCGGTGAGGAGATCCGTCAGCTGTTGCGCGTTGGTGGAGTCCAGGGGCGCCTCGACAAGGAGGATGTTGGCGCCGGGAGCGATGGCGTGCGCCCACTCCACGTCGAGCGAGGTTTCCCCTCCCCAGTTGGCATTTTCGCCCAGGCTCGGCCCGTTGCTGGATGTCACCGCCGTCCCGTCGGTGGTGACGACCTTGAAGGTCGGGCCGCCGGTCTGATTGAATTGCGTGAGACCGAATTGCTTATTGAACGCGGCCACGTCGCTGACAATGTTGGGATCGTACGACGCATCCACGATCGCGATGGTTTGCCCGCTGCCGTTGGTGCCTCCCGTGAGCACAGGACTGACGCCGTAAACTTGCTGAATGGCCTGGGGCGAATAGCCCGAGATGGTTCCCGATGTCCGCTGCGGCATCGTGTCCAGAAGCGGCTCGACCGCTCCGGGCGAAGAGGGTACGGAAGCCGGCGTCACGCTGTTGGCCGACAGCAGCGCCCGCGACTCCAGCTCTTCCAGTTCGAGCAGTATTCGTCGCAGCGGTTGTTTTTTCTTCTTGGCGGGCTTGGGCGACCACCACTTGTTCCTCGTTCGGCGTGCCTTTCCACGTGCGCCTCTGAACACGGAAGCTCCTCCTCCATACGTGAGAAGAATAGGCGGAGAAATTGAAATTGAACAAATTTTTATCCACTCGTTCCACCTTGTAAAGAGAAAAAGGTGTGCAACTGTGAACTTTTTTTGCGCGAACCGTCGCCGGATGGGATGTTGTTTCGTCGAGTGAAAAACGGTGTGATTCGCTACCATGAACAGGAGGCCATGCCTTGGCCTTTTGCGGACGGAAGCGAGGACGAGGAGACTGTCATGCGTGTCGGGCATTTGCTGCCGCTGTTGTTCTCGCTGACCGCCCTCGGCTGCGCGTCGAAGGCGGAACCGGAGCCGGTATGGGTCGGGCAGCTGGTGCCTCTGAACGGTCCCAATCGCGCGATCGGGCAGCACGCGCGGCAGGGGGCCGAGCAAGCGGTCGCCGACGCCGGCGAACCGAGCGTGGCCGGCCGGCCCTGTGCCGTCCTGCACGTCGATGATCGCGCCGACGCCGCCACGGTACAGGCCGAGACGGTTCGGCTGCTTACTGTGAACCAGGCCGCTGCCCTGATCGCCGATTTCGACACCGCGCTGGCGGAAAAGGTGCTGCGCGAAAGCCGGTCCTACGGCGTGCCGGTCGTCGTGCCCGGCGAATTGCCCAGTCCGCCCGATGGTCGCGGCGTCTTGCCGCTGGGTGTGCCGCCGGCTGTTCGCGGTCGATTGCTGGCCCGTTACGCGTCGGGGGAACTGGGTCTTTCTCGTGTCGCCGTGCTTACCGACACCCGCCGGCCGGTTGTCGGTGCCCTGTCCGCCGCCTTCCTCAAAACCTGGCCGCGCGATCAGGGCGGCAGCATCGAGGAATGGACCTTCACCAACACCGCCGAGCGCGACGAGCGAACAGCTCATCTGATCCAGGCCGCTCCCGCCGTCATCGTGTTGGCCTGCTCCGTCGCCGATTTTCGCACGCTCCGTCCCAAACTGGCCAAGGCGCTACCGAAGACACCGCTGCTGTACGGCGGTGAGGACGCCGGAACCGGTCCCCTGCGGGCCGAACTCGAAAAGCAACCCGATGTCTATCTGGCGACCGTCTTCAGCGCCGACCACCTGACGGAGTCCGGCCGCGCCTTCGCGCGCCGCTACGAGGAGCGCTTTCACGAACCGCCGGACTTGTACGCCTCTCAGAGCTACGACGCGACACGACTCCTCTTCGAGGCGATGCAGCGCGCCGGCAAGGCGGACCGCGACGCCCTGATGAAGGAAGTGTCCGCTCTGGAGCAGTTCGACAGCGTGACGGGTCCGATTCGCTGGAAGGACCGCCGACCGAGCCGCCGAGTGTTTTTGATCGCTTTGAAGGACAACCAGGCGAAGGTGATGCAAACAATCGAGCCGGAGGAGAATTGACGGCAGGGGCGGAAGCGCGCGATAATATCGCTTCTCTCTTGCCTTGGGTATCGCGTTTGCACTAGAACGGATTACAGATTTTCGGCCTGCGCGAACGCGACTGACTGTGCATCGCTCGCCGACTTCTTTCCGGGGACACTCGCATGGCTCTCTTAGCGCCTCCGCCCCGTACTCCACGGCTCGCCCTTGACGACAACGACGATTTGAATCGCCTGCGAATGCGCCTGACCCAGGTGCTGGCTTCGATCGTCACGGTGCTGGTGACGGCGTGGCTGTGTACCTTCGGCGCCATCGCCGCGATTTTGGCCCTGATGGTGGCCAAGCACATTCTCGTGGCCATTCTCGTGATGGGCCTGGGCGTCGATGCTCGGCCCGTGGACAGGTGACAAAGCGCGACCAGCCCGGAGCGCCAGCGACGGGTTCGTCCCGTCGCTGGCGCTCCGGGCTTGTTGATCCCCAGTTTCGTTACGACCGCAGCAAATCGTGTAATCTCCCCGTTACCTCCGTGAGGGGAAGCCGCTCTTGCTTGAGCGAATCGCGGTCGCGGATTGTGACCGTGCTGTCTTGCAGCGTCTGGCCGTCGATGGTGAAGCAATACGGCGTGCCCGCCTCATCCTGTCGGCGATAGCGACGTCCGACGGCGCCTTTGTCGTCGTAGAAGACATTGAAATCGCGTTTCAGCTCTCGATAGAGCTTCTGAGCGATTTCGGGCATTCCATCCTTATTCACCAGCGGGAAGATGGCCGCCTTGAACGGCGCCAGCCGCGGATGCAGTCTAAGCACGACGCGCTCGGTCATTTTGCCGTTCTCATCGGGCACTTTGTCCTCGCAATACGCCTCGCACAGAAATGCCAGCGTCGCGCGGTCGGCCCCGGCCGACGGCTCGATGACGTGCGGCACATAGCGGTCGCGCGTCTGATCGTCGAAGTACTTCAGATCCTTGCCGCTCCCCTTATGTCGGGGTTTACCGTCCGGCCCCGTTTCTACGACTAGTTCGTCGCCCTTGCGAACCAGTTTTCCTTCCATGTGGCTGCGCAGGTCGAAATCGCCGCGATGGGCGATCCCTTCCAACTCACCGAACTGGCCCGGCGGCAGGAAGGGGAAGGCGTATTCGATGTCCGCCGTCCCACAGGAATAATGGCTCAACTCCTCCGGGCTGTGATCGCGCAGCCGCAACCGCTCACCGGCCAGTCCCAGACCGAGATACCAGGCATAGCGACGGTCGCGCCAGTAGCGATACCACTCCGGCGATTGTTTGGGAGGGCAGAAGAACTCAATCTCCATCTGCTCGAACTCGCGCGAGCGGAAGGTGAAGTTGCGCGGCGTGATCTCATTGCGAAAACTCTTGCCCATCTGCGCGATGCCGAACGGGATGCGCACGCGGGAGCTGTCCAGCACGTTCTTGAAATTGACGAAGATCCCCTGCGCCGTTTCCGGCCGCAGAAACGCCGCGTCCTCCTCACTGCCCAGCGCCCCGACGATGGTCTTGAACATCAGGTTGAATTCGCGCGGCGGGGTCAGCGTTCCCAGTTCCTTGGCGTCGGGTCCGAGCACCTCGCTGAAATCCGCGACGGACGTGAGTGAGATAAGCGGCCCCTGCCACTTCAATTCCTCCACGTTTTTAGCCCGCAGATTGAAGAATTTCAGGCTCCGATGCTCGATCTCCTTCTCCGGCTCACTGCTATCGGAGTAGACCGCCACGAAGATACGCTTGCCCTTGGCCTCGACCCATCGGCCCTGCACCTGATCGTGGCGGTAGCGCTTCTTCGACTCACGGCAATCGATCATGTAATCGTGGAACAGGTCGTAGTGCCCGGAGCATTTCCAGACTTGCGGGTGCATGATGATGGTGCAATCCAGTCCGACCATCTCGAACGGCGAGGGCGCGCCCGGCAGCGTGGCGAGATCGTCGTGGCCCGTCACCATGTCGCGCCACCACGCCTCCTTGACGTTGCGCTTCAGCTCGACCCCAAGCGGCCCGTAGTCCCAGAACCCATTCAGTCCGCCGTAGATTTCGCTCGACTGAAAGAGGAACCCACGCCGTTTGCACAGGGCGACCAGTTTGTCCATTTCCATAATTGAAGGTCCGTTTTGTCGCCGAGGCATCGCCTCGGTTCACTTCAGCCAATGACTCTTGACGATGCCTACGGCGCCGATTTCGACGCGCAGCGGTTCGCGGCGCACTTCCGGCACCACCGCGAATTGATCGACGCGCGCCGCCGCCCGAATGTCGTCATCATATCCGAGGCCGCGCAGATGGACGCCGCCGGCGCTGACTTCCAGAGCGCCGTCGAGCACTCGGCCGTGATTCTCGAAACAGTCCCAGGCCAGGCGTGCGGCGTCGTTGAGACTCACCGTCCCGTGTTCGCACAGAAACTCCACGAGCGCACCCGCCAGCAGGGCATCCTCCAGCGCGATGTCGCCGTGGCAACCGGCGCAGACGATATCAACAGGACGCGCTTCCTCGGCGAGTTGTTCGCACACGGCGCTGTAATTGACGAAGCTGGCGATCAGCGTCCGCGCCGCCGCCGCTGCCCGCACCAATGCGCGGGTGCCGTTGGTCGTGGTCAGAACCAGTGTGGTTCCCTTGCAGCGCGTGCAGGTGTACTCGCCCGGCGAGTTGCCGAGGTCGAAGCCGGACAGCGGTACGCCGTCGCGTTCGCCGCCCAGCAGCACGCGACCGGCGCGCATCTCCCCCGCGACGCGCCGCGCTTCCTCAACGTCCTCGATCGGCCGGACGGCGCAACATCCCGCCGCCAGGGCGTGGATAATGGTCGTGGTGGCGCGCAGCACGTCGATGACCACCGCGACGGACCCCGCCAACAGCGCCGGCGTCAGCCGTTCCGGCGTCAGATGCACTCGAACAAACCGGTCCTCGGGCATGGGAGCTTCCTCTCCGCGTCCCTGGAACGCTGTGCAATTCTATCGACCCTTGCCAAGTCGGGACAGCCCGCCCAGTGAGCCGATGAAGGAGGCCCATCCTACCAAAACTCCCCATTCTCGCACTTCTGTCGTATAATAAATCACGGCGAGCAAGAGCAATCACCCCCAATGGACTTGTTGTCGTGTTTCTCCCGCGCTCGATCTTGATGATGCTCATCGTTCTGCGGCTGTTGATGCCGCCGGGCATCTGCGCGTGCAAATGGAGTTCGCCGGCGGCTCGCCTCCTGGTCGCCTTGCTGCAAAGCGAGCGACAGGTTCCGGTGGAGGAAGAACGCGACGACGACGACCATGCTCCCGGTTGTCCCGCCTCGCCGCTGGCCGTCGGCATGGGCGTCGCGCCTCCCTGCGAGCCGCTGTTGCCCCCCGGCCTGTCGTTCGATCCGCCTCCGCCGCTGCATTCGATACAACCCAGCACGTCCATCGACGCCTGCGAACCCCCATCCTTACGGTCCGACCCTCCGCAAGCCGCTCTCTATCTGACACTCCGCGCACTCCTCCTTTAACGACGCCGCTCTTCTCGTTTCCGTCCCTCGACTGTCCGCCACCGGCTTGAGGGCGGACGAGGGCCGTCTATCTACCGATACAGAAGATGTCGGCGCGTCCATTCCGTCCGGGGTTTGAGGAGATGCCCATGACTGCCTCCTTGCGAAAACTGCTGTCGATGCTTCTGGCCCAGGTGCCGACCGTGCTAACGCTCGCCGTGCTGGCCGGCGTCCTGTGGTGGGGATACCGCTGGGACTGGAAAATTCCGCGCCTGCCCGAATTGCTCGGCCGCGCGGAACCCAAGAAAGACGAGGAAAAAAAGCAAGAAGAGAACAAGGTAGGCGAGGGCGCCGACAATCCGCTGCCGCTCGTTTCACTGCCCTCCGAGGAAGCCCTTACGAGGGCGGGAGTGAGGACGGCCCCCGTCGGGCGGCAGGTTGTCGGCGAGTATGTGACGGGGCAAGGCGAGATCGACTTCGATCAGAACCACTACGCCCATTTGTCCACCCGCGCCAGCGGCACGGCCTGGAGCGTTCACAGGGACGCCGGCGATCAGGTGAAGAAGGGCGATGTACTCGCCCTCGTCGCCTGCCCCGAGTTGGCCAGCATCAAGTTCAACTTGCAGCAAACACTCCTTCTCGTCGAAACCCGCCGGCGCCTGTACGACCGTTTGAAAAAGACAGGAGAGGCCACTTCGGGACAGGCGTTGGACACGGCGGAAGGCTCCCTGCGCGAAGCAAACATCCGGCTGTCCAACGAGCAGCAATCGCTGCATAATCTGGGCCTGACGATCCGCGTCGAAGAGTTGCGGAAGCTGAGCGACGCCCAGGTTGCGACCCGCCTGCGCACGCTGGGGGTTCCCGATACGCTGCTGCAAGGGTTGGACGCCGACACGCTAACGAGCAACCTCCTGCCGATGTACGCGCCCTTCGATGGCGTTGTCGTCAAGCGTGACATCGTCATCGGCGAAGTGGTCACCTCTTCCACGCCGCAGTTCGTGCTGGCCGACCTGCGCCGGTTGTGGATCATGCTGCACATCCGGCTGGAGGACGCCCACAAGGTCGCCGCCGACCAGGACGTTATCTTCCACCCTGATGGAGCGCATCGCGATGCACCGCCGGCGAAAATCAAGTTCATCAGCGCCGAGGTGGACGAGAAGACGCGAACCGTGGTGGCGCGGGCGGAGGTACCCAATCCCAAGGGAGATTTGCGGCCGCGCACCTTCGGCACGGTGCGCATCCTGGTAGGCAAGGGAGAGCGGTTGACGGTGCCCAACGAGGCGCTGCAATTCGACGGCAAATCGCATCTCGTCTTCGTGCGCGGAAAGTCGGCGACGGAGTTTCAGCCGGTCGAGGTGACGTTGGGGCCGCGCCACGACGACTTCACGGAAATACTCTCCGGCCTCAAGGCGGACCAGGAAGTCGCCACGGCCGGCAGTCATGTGCTGAAGTCGGTAATGCTGAAGGAACGCATCGAGGGCGAAGATTAACATGCTCAACGCCATTATCGACTGGTCGCTGCACAATCGCTTCCTGGTTCTGGCCGGCGCGATCGTGTTCATCGCGCTGGGCGGGTGGTCGCTGTCGCAACTCGACATCGATGCTTTCCCCGATACGACGCCGGTGCAGGTGCAGATCAATACCATCGCGCCCGGCCTGGCGCCGGAGGAAGTCGAGCGTCAGATCACTTACCCCATCGAGCAAGCCATCAACGGCCTGCCGCGTCTCGAGCAGTTGCGCTCGATCTCCAAGTTCGGCATCTCGCAGGTGGTCGTCGTCTTCGCGGACGGCACCGACATCTACTTCGCTCGGCAGATGATAAACGAGCGGCTAAGCGTCGCCGAGTTGGCCGAGGGGGTGCCGCGACCGAAGATGGGTCCGGTCGCCACCGGGCTGGGCGAGGTGTTCCACTACATCGCCACGCCGAAAGGGGTAGAGCTGGAGACAATCACGGAGAAGGAGCGCGTCGAGAAGCTGACGAATCTGCGTACGGTACAGGACTGGGTCATCAAGCCCGCCATGCGCACGGTGCCGGGCACGGCCGAGATCAACGGCTGGGGCGGCTACGAGAAGCAGTATCAGGTGCGCATCGACCCGGAGCGGCTGCTGCGTTACGGCGTGTCGTTCGAGCAGGTCATGCAAGCTGTACGGTCGAACAACCTGGCCACCGGCGGCGGCAACATCCAGCAGGCCGGCGCCATGTACCTGGTGCGCGGCCTGGCGCGCACGGTCAACGTGGACGAGATCAAGAAGATCGTCGTGGCCACGCCGCGACCGGGCGTGCCGGTAAAGGTCGAAGATGTGGCGGAAGTCGAGATCGGGCCGGACATTCGCCTCGGCGGCGTCACCAGCCAGGGGAAGGGCGAGGTCGTGCTTGGCCTGTGTTTCATGCTCATGGGCGAGAACAGCCACGACGTCACCGACCGTATGAAAGAGAAGCTCGCCGAGGTCGAAAAGACGCTGCCGCCCGACGTCAAGGTGACGACCGCCTACGACCGTACGCGCCTAGTCGATAAGGTCATCCACACGGTTTACAAAAACCTCTTCGAGGGCGGTCTACTGGTCGTGGCGGTGCTGTTCATCTTCCTCGGCAACCTGCGCGCCGGTCTCATCGTCGCCCTGGCCATCCCGATCTCGATGCTGTTCGCCTTCTGCGGCATGTTGCGTTTCGGCATCGCCGGCAGTTTGCTCAGCCTGGGGGCCATCGACTTCGGTCTGGTCGTGGACAGCTCCGTCGTCATGGTCGAGAACTGCGTCCGTCACCTGGCCCACGACAAGGACCACACGCGCAGCCGGCTCGATGTCGTCCGCGACGCGGCCATCGAGGTGCGCAAGCCGACCATGTTCGGCGAGCTGATTATCATGATCGTTTATCTGCCGATCCTGACGTTGCAGGGCGTGGACGGCAAGATGTTCCGGCCGATGGCGCTGACGGTGATTTTCGCACTGCTCGGCTCTCTGATTCTGTCGCTGACGTTCATGCCGGTGCTGACGAGCCTGATCCTGCCGCGGCGCATCGAGGAAAAAGATCCCTGGATCGTGCGCCTCGCGCGCTGGTTCTACGCTCCGGTCCTGCGCTTCGCCCTGCGTCATGGCACGGCCGTGCTGGTCCTGGCCGCGGCGTGCCTGGCCTTCGGGGCGCTTTTGGCCCTCAATCGCGGCGGCGAGTTCATCCCGCAGTTGTCCGAGGGCGCGCTGGTCATCAACATCCGCCGCTTACCCGGCACCGACCTGAATGAATCGCTGCGCTACAACACGGCGATGGAAAAGCTCCTGCTGGAGAAGTTCCCCGATGAGGTCGAACGCGTCTGGTCGCGTTGCGGCACCGCTGAGATCGCCACCGATCCGATGGGGCCGGAAGAGACGGACATGTTCGTCACCCTGAAGCCGCGCGAGCAGTGGACGGTGACAAACCCGGACGGCGAGCGCGTCACCACGCAGGCGGAGTTGGTGGAACGAATCCGTGCCGAGTTCGCCGATCTGCCCGGCCAACGCATCCTCATCACGCAACCGATCCAGCAGCGCATCGACGAGATGACTTCGGGCGTCAAGGCGCAGGTGGTCGTCAAATTGTTCGGCGACGATTTCGACACGCTGAAAACCACGGCCGACAAACTGGCCGACGTGCTGCGAAGCATCGACGGCGCCGCCGACGTTGTCCCGGACCCGATCAACGGTCTTCCGGTCTTGGAGATTCGGGTCAAGCAGACGGAGTTGGCGCGATACAACGTGCCGGCGAGGGCGGTGATGGATCTGGTCGAATCGCTGGGCAGCAAGCCGCTGGGGGAAGTGGTGGAGGGTCAGCTGCGCTTCCCGCTAGTGGTGCGTCTGCCGGAACGCCTGCGGGCCAGTCCGCAGTCGGTCGGCGGCCTGACCGTGCTGACCTCTTCCGGCGAGCGCGTGCCGCTGTCGCGACTAGCCGAAGTGAAACTGGTCGAAGGGCCGGCGCAGATTTCGCGCGAATGGGGCCAGCGCTTCATCGGCGTGCAGTGCAATCTCACCAAGGACCGCGACATCGCCAGTTTCGTCGCCGAGGCCAAACAGAAAATTGACGCCGAGGTGAAGCTGCCGAAGGGCCGTTATCGCCTCAAGTGGGGCGGGCAGTTCGAGAACATGGAACGCGCCCTCATGCGGTTGCTGATCGTCGTGCCAGTGGTGCTCTTGCTCATCTTCGTGCTGCTGTACATCACCTACAATCGGTTGATGGACGTGCTGCTGGTGTTCTCCGGCGTGCTGTTCGCGAGCGTCGGCGGCGTGCTGGCGTTGTGGCTGCGCGATCTGCCGTTCTCGATTTCGGCCGCCGTCGGTTTCATCGCCCTGTCCGGCGTGTCGGTGCTAAACAGCATGGTGCTGGTGACGTTCATCCGCCAGCTGCGCGACCACGGTTTGCCGCTGGACCGGGCGATCGAGGAGGCGGCGCTGACGCGGTTGAGGCCGGTGCTGATGACGGCCCTGGTGGCCAGCCTGGGCTTCGTACCGATGGCGCTGAGTACCGGCGTCGGCGCCGAGGTGCAGCGGCCGCTGGCCACCGTCGTCATCGGCGGCGTCCTCAGCAGCACGCTGCTGACGCTGCTGGTGCTGCCGGTGCTGTACCACTTCTTCGGTCCCAGGGGCCAGAAGAGTTAACCACAGAGTCACAGAGAACACAGAGAAACAACCACAGAAAAGAAAAAAACAGGGAAAGAACAAGAAGAACCCAGTTTATTCTTTGTTCTCCTTCGTGTCTTTCTCTGTGTTCTCTGTGACTCTGTGGTTAGTTTTTGTCCCACGATGGACAATCGGACTCCGCTGCGTTAGGTTGATGCAGACGCCCAGGAGGAGTACCTGCATGAAGATCATCCGCGCCGCCATCATTCTCATCATCGCCCTTTCTCCGAACGTCGCCGCGCCAGCCGAGGAAAAGAAAGCCTCCCCCATGCCTCCGAAATCCCGCGCGCCGGTGAAGCTCACCGAGGAAGCGCTGCGCCTGCACCGCGAGGCGCTTTTGGTCGACGGCCACAATGATCTACCCTGGCAGTTCCGCGAGAAGGCCGACCTGTCCTTCCGCAAAATCGATCTGCGACAATCGCAGAAGAAACTGGGTCTGCATACCGACATTCCCCGTCTGGTCGAGGGCGGCGTCGGCGCTCAGTTCTGGGCGGCGTTCGTCCCGGCGGACACGCGCAAAAAAGGCGCCAGCGTTCGCATGACGCTCGAACAGATCGACGTCATCAAGCGCATGGTCGCTGCCTACCCGGACACCTTCGAGATGGCCTACACCGCCGACGACATCGTGCGCGTCCGCCAGAAGGGCAAGATCGCCTCGCTGATCGGCGTCGAGGGCGGCCACTCCATCGACAATTCGCTGGGCGTGCTGCGGATGCTGTACGCGCTGGGCGTGCGCTACATGACGCTGACGCACTCCGAGACGCTCGACTGGGCGGACTCCGCCACCGACGAGGCCAAGCATCACGGCCTGACGGAGTTCGGCGAGCAAGTGGTGCGCGAGATGAATCGTCTGGGCATGTTGGTGGACATCTCGCACGTCTCCGCCGAGACGATGCGGCACGCCCTGCGCGTGACGAAAGCGCCGCTGATCGCCTCGCATTCCTCCGCTTATGCGCTGGCCGATCACCCGCGCAACGTACCCGACGACGTGCTGCGCCTGGTCAAGAAAAACGACGGTGTGGTAATGGTCAATTTCTATTCGGGTTTCATCGTGCCGGAGGCAGTGCGGTTGACGCGCAACATATTCGAGGTCGGGCGCGACCTGCGGAAGAAGTATCCCGACGACCGCGAATTCCAGGCCGCGCTGAAACAGTGGCGCAAGGAGCATCCGATCCCAGCCGGCAGCGTCCATCACGTCGTCGATCACATCGAGCACATCATCGAGGTGGCCAGCGTCGATCACGTCGGACTCGGCTCCGACTTCGACGGCATCAACAGCGTCCCCAAGCAGCTCGAAGACGTATCCTGCTATCCCTACATCACGCAGGAGTTGCTGAATCGCGGACACAGCAAGGAGGACATTTTGAAGATTCTCGGCGGCAACCTGCTGAGGGTGCTGCGACGGGCGGAGGCGGTGGCGAAAGAGGGTAAGAAGTAAATCGGCGGATGCGCGGCGCCTGGCAGGTTTCCTCAGGGAGCTTTTTCGACGTAGCCGTCCGTCGACTTCTCGGCGATCAGCTTGTCGGCCTGCGCCTGTGCCGCCGCCGCGTCCTTGAACGTCTTCGTCTTGCTTTGGCCGGCACTGCCGATGCGGCCCCAGCGCGTCGTTATGTCGTTGCCGCTGAGCGAAACCTCCCAGAACTTGCTCGACGTGCCGGCAACGAACTCGAAATAGCGTTTGCCGCAGAGGGACGGAACCGAAGATGCGGTAGTGCTCGCGACCTTTGCCTTGGGAGCCGTCGTTGTCTTGGGAGGAGTGGGGAGAGCGGTCAGTTCCACATCGTCGCGCACGCCAACGTAGGACGGAAAGCGCGGCACGCCGGCCTCCGATAACTCTTGATAGCGAAACGTGATGAGACTGCCGATCGGCGGCGGGTCCGCGCGCTCGGCGTCGGAGAAGCCGGTGCCGACATCGACGCGAGTGCCGTCCGCGAGTTCGACCTGGAGCGCGCCGAGACGCCCTTTGTGGCGGCCGGCGCCGGCCTTGTGACCGACGACGCGGCCCTCGGCGTCGAGAAAACTCTTGACCTTCAGCAGTGTCGAGGAACGTCCGATTTCGTACTTCGAGCGCGGCTGGCGCAGCATCAACCCCTCGCCGCCCAGCGCCTCGATACGGGCCAATTCCTCGTGCAGGTGATCGAGGTTCTTGCACAGGACATGGGGGTGCGCGGCGGCGAAGGGCGGCCTGCGGTCGGCGAGGATCTCGTAAAAGAACTTCAAGCGCTGCTCGAAATGTCCGCCGTGCGCGGGGGCGTCGAAAACGAGGTAGCGCACCTCGCGCCACAGGTCGTTCTTGTCCTGACGGCGTACGATGCTGACGGTGCGCTGGAACATCTTGCGGTCGATCCACAACTCGCCGTCGAGCGCTACGTCGGGCAGCCCATCAAGGAACCAGTCGGGGGCGTGGTACAGGTTGCCGAGCCGCGAGAGGAATTGCTTGCCGTCCCAGTAAGCGCGGACACCATCGAGCTTTTCGCTCATCCACCAACCGGACAGGTCAGCCAATCGGTCCCAGCGCTCCGCCAGCAACAGGGGCGGTCCTTCCTTGGCCTCGCCCTCCACGTTCGCCTTGCGCACCGCTACCGCGCCGCCGACACGGGCCTCCTCGGCCGCGTCGCCGCGCAGTTTGCGCAGGTGTTTGCAGGTGCGCCGCTCGATCGCCAGCGATTGATTACGCCAGGCGGGGCAGGAGCAGGAGTAGACGCCGCCGACGTTTTTCAGGACGTAGGGCTTACTGCCGGAACCTTTCATCTCGATCGATTCGCCGTCGTTCAGATCAGGCATGATCTCACCCTTCACGATTCAACCACGGATCACACGGATAACACGGATCAAATGAAATCCAGATTCGTCGATTCTTTAGTCTGTTATCCGTGTGATCCGTGGAGCTTTGCTCCTTTTTGAGCGAATTACACGAAAAACGCCTTAATTAAACGATCTTCCACCGGCGTTCAGGCGTCTCGCTGTCGGCCGTTCTCCGTCGGCCGTAGCAGTTCGCCGCACGCCGGACAGCGGGATCGATTGCGGCCGGCGTGGACTGCTTGGCGGCGTTCTACCGCTTGACGGCACTTCTCGCAGTACAGGCGTCGTGAGCGCTGGCCGAGAATGGATTCGGTCGAACTGGTGCCGTGCTGGGCTTCACTGTGCTTTTGACGTTGCATGGCGTTTTCCTTTCGGCTGTTCGGTCCAGGCCGCACAAGCGGCCAACAAATCCGATGCGTGGTTAAGATCTTTCAATTAGCGCTCGAAAACCAGTTCAGCGAATTTGTTCCAGGATGCCGGGATCCTGGATTTCGTGATCGCGGGCCAGCAGGATCACCTTGGACAGCACCTCGGCCGTGCGCGGATCGTCGTCCGCGAACGGCAAGAACAATCGGCCGCGCTGCTGAGCATGAACCGGCACAATGCACAGCGAACCGCCCGGCGTGATGTGGACCACCGCGCTTCCGAGATGGACGCTGTACTTGCCCAGCTGCCCCTCAATCAGCACGTGCGATTTCTCGATGCGGAAATTGTCAATCTTCAAGAGGGAACAGGTTTCACGCAAAAGCGCCGCCCGCATCTCGACCGTGGAAGCGCTGGCTTCGGGATCGACGCCGCCCAGATGAGCGACGCTGACCACCAGATCCACGTCGCGCATGACCTCGCTGAAAACGCGCGGCGGCACGTCCGTCAAGGGCATCGACTCCCAGCGATCGCGCTTGCGGAACTCGATGTTTTCGAGAGTCAGTCCCTCCAGTTCCAGCGGCGTCCACGCGCCGGAGCGGAACGAAACTTCGGCGACGAGGCCGAGGTCATGGAAGATTTTACGAACCCCATCCTGCGTGCCCCAGCCGCGCGAGCCGAACAGGGCCATCGCCTGCTTGGGGTTCACCTGATGGCCGGCGTAGCGGCGCGATTTCGTGCTGTCGGCCTTCTCCTGCTCGGTGACAACGTACATCTCGCGGAAGACTTGTTTGAACGGTTGCACGCGCTCCGCCGCAAACAGGTGCTTCTGCCACAGGTGCCATGCGCCGCCGGTGAACAGGTCGTGCGGATGGGCGATGCGCAGCGTCTCGCCTGGCTTGATCGGTTCGACTTTGCCGTCGTGGCCGGCGAGTCCCTGACCCTTCGCGGTGGCATAACCGGCGATGCCTTCGCCGAGCAGGACCAATCTTTCGAGAGAGGGCGCCAGGATGGGATGCTCGAACAGCTGGCGCAGTTCGGCTCCGGTGAAGGTATCGCCGCGGCACATGGCGGTTTCCAGCGACAGCCGCATGCGTGACGACTGACGTTTCAACTCGGTCTTGCGGTCGGCCAAGATCGCGATGCGCGGATGCTTGCGCACCGCCGACGGGATGTTCTTCAGCGGCTTGTCGCCGCGCTGGATCGTGAGCTGCGGTTGCGACTGCTCGTCGAGCAACAGCGTGACGGTGACGCCCTGATGCGTGGCGGCGATGGGACCGGCGGCCAGATCGGCGATGGCGCGCGCCTCCATCGCCCATTCGAGCCGAATGGGATCGGCGTAGCCGGCAGTGCGCGCCAGGTTTTCGAGTCCGATGTCGCCGGCGCGAACCGCGCTCTCGCGCGACATCGGACTGAGGCCACGCGCGTAACGGCGATACTCCTGAATGACCTTGTAACGCAGCAACAAATCTTTCTCGCGTTTGTCTCCCTCGGGCAGCGGCAGCAGACCGAGCAGCCGCACCGAATCGCGCAGCTGCCGCTGGCGAATGCCGGCGATGAGATCCGCTTTTTTCGCGCGGCCGAGCAGCACCTCGGCGAGATAGGCGGCTTTCTTGTGGGTCTGGCCGGTACAGCCGAACTTCGCCGCCTCGGCCAGCGCTCGCCAGCGCTTCCTGCCCAGCGGCGCATAAACGCGATGGAACCAATTCGGATCGACCGCGCCCTCGGCGCGCTCTTGTTTCGTCAGAGGCGTGCGTTCCTGCAAGAGCCGCTCCCAGGGGTCGCCCTTCTTGGCGTGCGCCGCCGTCTCGTCCTCGTCGTCGAAGTCGTAATTGTCCTCGTCATCCGCGCCCAGCCCCTTGGGTGCGCGGTGCGTGTGGGTGAGGAACCACCAGACGCCTTCGCTCAGGCGACTGTCACCGAGGAATAATTGGAGGGGAATTATTACAATGTGGGCAAGGAACCACCAGACGCCTTCGGTCAGGCCCTCCCAGCCGAGCGCGTGTTCGACGTGCTTGACCCACTGCGGCGCGAGGAACGCCAATTGAAGCAGCCGTTCCGGGGCGATTCGCGCCTCTTTCGTCCGCGCAGCGAATTCCTCCGGGGCATCGCCCTCGGCGGGATAGATGACGCGAACGAAATAGGTGAGTACATCGGCCCGGCCCTGGCCGGGGTAGGAGGAAGGACGGGCAAACGATTTGGTTCCCAACGCGGCCAGCACACGCAGAAGGGTGGTCGAGCCGAACAGCGAACCGATTTTCAGGGCCGGTTCCGATGCGGCGGTTGGCATTTCGCCGCGGCCCAGTTCGATCTCCAAAATGCGCTCGCGGCAACGGTCGATCAGGGCACGCAGCGGCGGGGAATTCTCGACCCCCGCTGGAGGCTTGAGGGCCGTGGCCTCCGCCAACTCGCTGAAGTCGGAGGTACTCACGAGGAGCTGATCGATGACATCGGCATTGTTAGCGGCGCCGACATTGTAGGCATGTAATGTGACTTCCAGCGGCGACAACACGCGGGCCACGTTGGGGGCAGGCTGCTCGCGCCAGTGCAACAAGTGCCATTCACGAAGACGCTGCTCCGGCGTGATGTCCTCGGGGCGAAGCCACTCATAACGGTTGAGGTTCTCCACCCAAGTTTGAGCCGGCGACGACTGACGCCAGTCCCGGTCGCGCTGTTGCCAGTTATCGAGGTTGACGATCCGCCCCAGCACGTTTGGCGGCACCATGGCGAAGGTCGTCTCCACGGCGTCGAGCAGAAAATCAATGGCTCCGGCCGGCGGGTGCAGGCGAAGAAGCCACTCCAGGACCGCGCCGACAATATCGGGATGACGTAGATGGGGGAACATCATCTCCCCGGCCATCATCTTTAGACAGTCACCCCATTCCTTGCGGAAGCGTTTGACCTGCGCCTTCCACGCCCTCTCGCCAATCTGGGACCAGGCATACGCACGAACCAATTCCAGGCCGTCGCGGTCAGACAATTTCCTGGACCGTTTCTGTAACCACTCCTCCCAGACAGCACGGAGGGGCAGACGGGCGGCATCTATCTCGACAGGCTTGTCTGGGTCCGGATCCGGAAACTGCCACGAATCCACATTGCCGAGCAATGTTTCCTCTTGATCTTCCCCGGTCTTGACGGTGATCTGCGTTTCCCGATGCTGATGGATCAGATCGTCGAGCGAACTGAGGCAAGCGATTGCGGCCGGCGTCAGGAACGTCACCTTGCGGGCTTTCGGCGGAATCGCGGGGCTGCGCTGCAGGTCGCCCATCAAACCGAGGGCGTCGTCGAGCTTGGGCACGACGCGCTCAATGTCGAGAATCATCGCCGTTTGCAAGTCTTCCTCTTCGCTCAAACGAGGATGATCGCCGCGATACTGCTCGGCGCGTTGACGGCACTCGGCGACGGCGCGTTTGGACTCGACCAGCTGGCGCAGCAATTCCAATCCGCCAAGTCGCTGATTGGGATGTTTGGAACCCAGCAGACGGTCGGCGCTTGCCAGGGCGGCGGGGGACTTCTGTCTCTTCAGCAGTGTCAGCACGGCCCGGCGCAGGTCGCCCTTTTTCCGCGTCAAGAAACCTTCCAGACGCAAGGCGTCGGATTCGCCGATCGAGCATTTTTTTAGGGCCGTCAGGATCTTCTCGCGCACCCAGGAATCGGTGATGCCCACCAGGGAGAACAGCATCTCGCGGGCGGGCTCGTCAAACTTCTTTCCCTCAACGATCTTATCGACCACCGCGGACCGCCCGAACCAACCCATCTGCTTCAAATAGGGAGCGAGGACGGAGAGGGGCCGATCGCCGAGTTGGTTCACGAGCTGATCGGCCAGGTCGGATCGGTTGACGCGCAGCGTCATCCACGGCCAGACGAGCGCCGGCAACTCCACCGATTTGGCGGGGATGCGTTCCAGCAACCGATGCAGTCTGTCAAAGAGATCGGCGAGGCCGTCTTCCGGCAAGTTCTCCGCGGCGAGCATGGCGAGACGTAAATCCTCATCATCGAGGCAGCGAAGTAACGCCGCTCGCGCCGCCGGCAAATCGAGTTGGCGCAGGAAATGAGCGGCGACGAAACGGCGCTCCACGTCGGCATCGTTGAGCAACCTCGCGGCCGGCTTGACTGCGCCGACGGCGTCCTCGAAGCCGAGCGTCCACAGTGCGAAATAGAGCGTTTGCGGATCGCCCTTGGCGATGGCGTCCTTCCGCGCCTGCGGCTTCTCCAGAAACTCCAGCACCGTCTCCAGCGTCTTCTTGACCACGCCGGCGGAAACGGCGTCCCAGCCGAGTCCGAACCAGACATCGACGGCGCGGATGGTGGCGCTGAAGCGCACCAAGTTTTGATCGAGTATCAGCCGGACCATGCGACGGAACGCCTGCGGGTGCGCCTCGTCGATGGTCTCCAGAATGACCTGACGCAAACCTTCCTGACGCTGGGCGGCCAGCAGCAATTTCTCGATGAACTCCCACCCGTCCGGCCGCGACGCCACCAGCAAACCGCGCGTGACGTGCCGGCCCATGCTGCCGATCTCGTGCTCGTTGCGCGCCGACTCGCACAGGATGCGGAAAACTTCGTCGCCCTCCTTGCCGCCGGCGTCGATGGCCGCCGCCAACAGGATGCCGACGGCGTCGGCCCCGCCGTAGCCCAGATGCGGCGCCCATGCAGCGACCCAGGCGATGTCCGGATCGTAGCCTTTCAGTTCGTCCATCACCCGCTCCAGCCAGGCGGCGCGAGCCGTCTGCTGAACGTCCGGATCGTTCGGAGCGCGGAACCCCTTGCGCGTGTAGTCGATCTCATACGGCAGCCGGGCCACGAGCTGCCAGGCGTCTTCGAGCGGCCGCGCGAGTTTCGGAAACAGCACGGCGAAAATCTTTTTCCGATCCTCTGGCGTAAGCTTCGTCAGTTGTCGTTTGGCGTCTTCCTCGGCGCTGTGTCGAATTTCCCAGTTCGAGATGGATTTGCCCGCAGCATCGCGTCCCAGCAAGGCGCGGCCGACGATACGCAACCATGTCGGCAATCGGCCAAGCGCCGCGATACGGTCTCGTTCCCAGTTCTTGATTTGGAACTTTTGTAATCTCTTTTCGGCATCTTCGCGGCGGAGCATGGGATCAACCTCCCGCGAGCATGACCAAGCGGACGAAAGCAACCTTGCTGTCCGGCTGGAGGAAGACCCGGGCATCGAGAGAACGCTGCTCCTGCTCATCGACGACCACGAGATACAGCCCATCCTCGAAGGCTTCCAGCGCCGTCGCCACCGCTTCGTCGGCATCGACCTTCTGCGCGAGATCGCTGCCGCCCGATTCGATCTTGCCTTTGGTCGCGCCTTCCTGAATTTGCTTCTCGGTCAGCGCCCGGAACAGTTGGCGTTCTTGCTGGCGTTTCTTGAACGCCTCGACCTCGACGCGAACGACACGGCCGATAAGGTCGCGCAGGGTCAGACTACCGCCGTCGGCGAGATCGGGTGGAAAAGGGATCGACCAGTCGGCGAACAAAGGTTTCTTTCGGCCCAGTGCCTTACCACTGATGGTGAGCATGCCAGGCTCCTCAAGAAAGGTGGACAGGCCAGGCGGCGCTCTCACGAAGAGAAGTTCCGCCGAGGATCTCTCGAAAGATGGAAGGAATTGTAACCTTGATGAATGCGAACTACCAGCGCGGTAGGGGTAGGGTGCGTTTGTAGTGTGGGCCTCCCACGTCGGCCCACCCTACGACGGATTCACGCCAGCACGTCGGCGATCACCCGGCCGTCGGAAACCAGCGGCATGGGCCGGCCGGCGCGATCGGTGAGCGTGGTTTCCGGATCGATCCCGAGGAGATGATAAACCGTGGCGAGGATGTCCTTGGGCGATACGGCGCGCTCGATCACGTCGCCGGCGATCTTGTCGGTCTTGCCGACGATCTTGCCGCGCGCCACGCCGGCGCCGGCCAAGAGGCCGCAGTAAGCGCGCGACCAGTGATCGCGGCCGCCGCCCTTGACGTTGGCGAGCTTCGGCGTGCGGCCGTGCTCGCTCAGGCACAGGACCAGCGTCTCATCGAGCATCCCGCGTGCATCGAGATCGGCGATCAGCCCCGACAGGGCGAGATCGAAGCCGGGCATCAATTCTTGCTTCATGCGCGGGAAGTGGTCCCAGTGCGTGTCCCAGGCGGAGCCGGCCAGGCCGTATTCGTCCCAGAAGACGCTGACGAAGCGCGAACCGGCCTCGACGATCCGCCGCGCCGTCAGGGCCGCCTGGCCGAAGATTGTCATGCCGTAGGATTCGCGCAGCGGGCGCGGCTCGCGGTTGAGGTCGAGAGCGGTGCGGACCTTCTCGGAACCGATGAGATTGTACGCCATCTCGCGGTAGCGGTTGAAACCTTGGAGCGCGGGCGTCTCGCCCGCATTGGGCGGGCGAGACGCCCGCGCTCCGTCGCGCCGCGTCCGGTCGAACTGCTCGACCAAGGAACGTCGCGCGTCGAGGCGGTCGAGGGTGATCTCGCGCGGCAGTTCGGTGGCCGTCGCCAACTCGAAGCGGCTGTCCGCCGTGACGCCCATGTACGGCTCGGCCACGTCGAGTTTCTGTTCTTGCAGCGTCTTGACGCGGCGTCGCGTGGCTTGGCCGTGAAACTCGGCCCAGATGGGGTTGTAAGCGCCGCCGAGGTAAGCGGCGTAGGGACCGGCGCGAGCCACCTCTCCGACGCGGCGCGAGCTGAAAGGGAACGGCAGCGCGATGTTGTCCGGCACCGGCCGCGGCTTGCGGCCAGCCGTACGGCGACCGAGATAGTCCACCACGGAGCCGAGGAACGGCCAATGGCGGGAGTCGCGCGGATTCAGTTCCATCGGGACGTCGATTTGCGGCACGCCGGTCAGGGCGTAGGCGACCCCGTGCAGCGGATAGGGATGCGTCAGCGACCGCACCACCGTGACGCGATCCATGATCCGGGCCGCGTTGGGCAGCAGTTCGCACACATCGAGTCCGGGCAGACGCGAGTGGATCGGTTTCAATTCGCCGCGAATCTCGACAGGAGCGTCCGGCTTCATGTCGAAGGTTTCGAGTTGGCTGGGCGCGCCGTAGAGGTAGAGAAGGATGCACGCCTTGGCTCGTCCGAAACTGCGGTGCAAGCGATCGACTGATTGGGCAGCCTGCGATTCGCTCAGGCGAAAGTAATCGGCCAGATTGATGCCGAGCAATCCCAATCCGCCGGCGCGCAGCATCTCGCGCCGCGTCCAACCGCTGCATAGTCTCCGCGCTGAACCCAGAATCCGCAGCATCCACTGACCCTCCTCGCGGCGGGTGATCCCGTTCGCTCTTTTCCCATGCTATGCGAACGCGATCCCTCACCGCAAGGAGGAAATTCACTGCGGAATGCGTTGGGAGATCAAGGTTCCTCCCGCACTTGATTCACTTCGGGCTGCACCGCTTCGGGTGGGACCGCCGCGCCGTCGGGCCATTGCCCCGCGTCCAGGGCTGCTTCGAGCCGCGCTCGCGACAAGGGACGCCATCGCGCCGGGAGGCAGCGCCACAGGACGCCGGCCTTGCCCAAACTGACAAGCAGAGCCACCGCGAACAGTGCCAGGCTCAGCAGAATGTGATCGATCCCCACGACGACCTGGCGCAACCAGGCGTAGAGCCGCCAGCCGAACACCGCCGCCCATCCCGTCAGGATGAGGCCGGCGACTGTCAGCGATGTCCGCTGCCGCAGCAACAGGCCGTACAGCAGCAGTATGGTAGCCATGATGAGCGGATACACTGCCGGCACGATGGACGGAACATTGGTGGCGGGCGCGGAGCGCGCGAACAGCACGACGAAGTAAGCCAAGCCTGCCACGACCGGAGCGAGGACGCAGAGCACGGCGGCCAGGGCGCCCTCGAACGTCGCCCCAACGATCAAGGCGCTGAACAGAAGCAAATGGAAGGCGAGAAAGCCAGCCAGCATCGTCTTTTCCGGCCCGTCGGCGAGGGCCAGGACAGCGGCGGCCGTAAAGGCCGTGCCGCATAGATAGCGCCATGGACCGCGTCGCCAGGCGCCCAGGGCCAGCTGCAGTCCAGCTGCCGCCAACAGCGGCAGCACGCGCGGCGAGACGAGTTCATGTCCGTTCAGCGTGTAAGGTCCGACCACCGCCAGCGCCGTCAGGGCGGCCGTCAACGCCTCGACGGACGACGGCACGCGCCGAACGGCCGTATAGGCGTAGAAACACGCGGACGCCAGCATCGTCACGATCAGCGGATCGCCAACCCGGTCGGCGAACATCCTCAAGAAACCTAGATAAATCGGATCGTCGCGATGTCCGAGGACCAGCAGCGCGAGGAGTAGGACAGGGACCGACATCGCAGTCCACAAGACGGAGCGTCGCCGCGATACGAGGCCGATCTCCATCAAAAGGACGGCGATCGCAAGACCGAAGGGAAGGAGGAAGAACGGCCCGAACAGCACATGCCGCATGTCGCTGAGTTCCAGCAGCTGCATCGACCAGCACAGCAGAAAGGCCCGCGCCGGCACGGCGAAGGCGAGCAGTCCGAACAGCACCCAGGGGTAGAGCGGCCAACGCCAAGGACTGCCGTTGTCGCGGACATAATCGGGGCCGCGGCGGATGGCGGGAAGCAGCGACAGGAACATCAGACCGGCGAGGGGGGAGAAACCGAAAAGTCCCCATATCAGCATCTCACTGCGGGGTCCATCGGCCAGCAAGGGACGCAGCGCGAGCGGATAAAGGAAGAACAGCGACAGAATCAAATAATAAGGCAGACGGAACAAAGGAGGCAGCGCCAATCGGATGCCGCGAAGGAGCCCTTCGCTGACAACAAGGGCGAACAACAGACCAGCCAGGTAGCAGACGAACCCGCGAACCGGGTTGAACACCAGCACCTCGTCGAACGTCACCGACGTGGCCAAAAACAGCAGCACAACCAGGAGCAGCACGGTACGCACGTCGTCCCAGACATTGCCGAAACGGACCAGTAGGCACGCCGTCACGGCTAACAGCAGGGTGTAGCCGGCCAAACCAGACATCAGCGCCCAGGTCTGCACCTCCTCGGACTGCGCCCCGAACGAGATCCACAGGCCGGCCAGGAACAGCCCGGCGCTGAGGACATAGAAGGGGTTGTTGGTACAGATCCAGCGGATCAATCCCCGACCGCCGGCGGGCTGCGCGGACACGACTCGGACACGGGCTTGGTGGGTCATGATGAGATCCCCTGACGAGATGAGGGACAGGTATCCCAGGGCCAGACCAGAAGGGATGAGCAAAACGAGGCTGGACCCCGGCCTAAAGCGCATCATACGCTCGCGCCGAAAGGCGATCAACCGTCGCAACGAGGACATTGCTCTCGGCCGCTGACAGAATCCGCGGCGTCGCTCGTCTATTCCCCGCGGGGAGGGCGGCCGGCAGGTATCGTGTCCGCCCCTGACGGTTCCCTCTCCGCGTCCTGCTTTCAATGCCCTTCCGCGCCGGACCACGTTCTCGTTTGCCTCGTCTCCGATCCTAACCTAGAGTTCGATAGAAACCGGCGCGGTCGCACTCTTACGACCCGCGCCGTTCCGACCGATTCCGTTGTTCTCGAATCCCGTCGCCTGAACGACTCGCCTGGGAGCTATCATGTCTATGCGACGCGTACCCCTCTTCGCGGGGGTGCGCGCGGCGAAGAATCGCCGCGCGCGCTCCGTTCGCCTTTGCCTCGAAATCCTGGAAGACCGTGTTGTACCCTCCGCCGACCCCACCAGCGGGCTCGTCGGTTACGCCTCACCCCCGGCCGAGGTGGTCCGTTCGAGCGATGCCGCGCCGATGAGCGGACCCGGCCAGCCGCCCGGCTTCAGTCCTCAGCAGATCAGCCAAGCATACGGCTTCAACCAAATCTACTTTAACAACGGCACCATCAAGGGCGACGGCGCGGGGCAGACCATCGCCATCGTGGACGCCTACAATCAGCCGAACATTGCCAGTGATTTGCACACCTTCGATGTGACCTATGGGCTCGCGGATCCGCCGAGTTTCCGGGCGGTGAATCAAAACGGCGGTGCGAACCTGCCCGCCGCTGATCAGGGCTGGGGACTGGAGATCAGCCTCGACGTCGAGTGGGCGCACGCCATGGCCCCGGGGGCCAACATCTTGCTCGTCGAGTCCAACACCAACAGTTATTCGGACCTGTTCACGGCGGTCAATTACGCCCGCAATCAGCCGGGCGTTTCGGTTGTGTCGATGAGTTGGGGCGGTGGCGAATGGGCGAGCGAATCCTTCTTCGATCCCGATTTGACCACGCCGGCCGGTCACGCCGGGGTCACTTTCGTCGCCTCCAGCGGCGATACCGGATCATCGGGCGCGCCGGAGTTTCCGTCCGTTTCTCCCAACGTGCTGGCGGTCGGCGGCACGCAGCTGACCACGGACGCGGCCGGACATTACCTCAGCGAGGTGGGTTGGAATGGCAGCGGCGGCGGCGTCAGTACCGCCGAAGGGCAGCCGAGCTATCAGCGGGGCACGGTGAACACCCGTGGCGTTCGGGCCGTACCGGATGTATCCTATGATGGATCGTCTAATTCTCCTTTTGCCGTCTACGATACCTCCTCCTACAATGGTTGGCTCCAAGTCTACGGCACCAGCGCCGGCGCGCCCCAGTGGGCCGCGTTGCTCGCCATCGCCAACCAGGGACGTTCCCTGGCCGGCAAGGGCACGCTCGATGGGCCCTCCCAAACACTGCCGGCGCTGTATCAGCTGCCGCAAAGCGATTTCCACGACATCATCAGCGGCAGCAACGGTACGTACTCGGCGGCGCCGGGCTATGATCTCGTTACCGGCCGGGGCTCACCCATCGCGAACTTGATCGTCGCCGGCCTGGTTTCGGTGGGTGGAAGTTCGTCGAACGGCCCGTGGGTGGTCGCTGGCGCGACCACATCCACGAACCCAGTCGCGGGCACAACCACCAACCTGAGCGTCGCCGGCAACGACAGCAGCGGTGCAGCCAGCCTAATGTACACCTGGTCGATACTTACCGCGCCTTCCGGCGTCGCCGCCCCCATTTTTAGCGTCAACGGTACGAACACAGCCCAGAACACCACCGTTACTTTCACCGGCGCTGGGCTATACACCTTCCAGGTCACGCTCCAGGATCCCAACGGATTCACCACGACCAGCAATGTCGTGGTGACGGTCGATCAAACTCTCAGCAACATCGTCATCACGCCCGGCAGCGCCAGCGTCTCCAACGGCGCGGCCCTTCAATTAACCGCCACGGCCCTGGATCAGTTCGGCCGCGTCATGAACGTGCTGCCGAATTGGACGCTCTCCGGTCCCGGCTCGCTCACTGCCAACGGCGAGTACACGGCCCCTGCCATCGGCTCCGGTACGTCCCTCATTCAGGTTTCCGCCGGAGGAATGACCTTCACCACGACGGTGGCCTTCGCGCCACCCGCTCCCGTCAATGCGTGGGCCGCCTGGCTCAATCTCGTCGATGCCTGGATGACGCAGTTGTCCTTGCTGCAATCGTTCTGGAGTTCCCTGCTGACCTCCTGGAAGGGCGGATGAGACCCCGACGATCGGAGCCCGCAGCGGAAGCGAGGATGCTTTCCCTCACTGACGCTGTGGGCTCCGAGCCGCATTGACAGGCTTCGCTTCAAGCTCCACAATGCGCGGCGGATCGCCTGCGAGCCAGTGGATCGTCTTCACCGGTCCCCTGTTTCTTGCTGGACTTCGTGGAGCGCCGGAAGGAAGCCGCCATGCCCCTCAGTCAATTGACTCATGCAACGCTGTTCCACGACGAGCGGGGCCGGGGCGAGCCGTTAGTGTTCCTCAACGGCCTGAGCGGGGATCACCATTGACTGGCGCGGACAGCTACGGGCGTTCGGCAAAGATCACCGCTGCCTGGCCCTGGATAACCGCGATGTGGGGCAATCCAGTTACGCGGCTGAATCCTATGCCGTCCTCGACATGGCAGGCGATGTACGGGAATGGATGGATCGGCTCGACCTGCCCGCGGCGCACGTGGTCGGTCTATCGATGGGCGGCGCGATCGCTCAAGAGTTGGCTCTGCTCGATCCGCGTCGTGTGCGGAGCCTGGTCCTGGCGGCCACGCTGGCCCGTTCCGACGAATGGTTCCGCGACCAGCTGCGGGCCTTCGCGTTGATCCGACGTCAGGTACCCGATACCTCGGCGTTCTTTGACGCCATTCTGCCGTGGTGGGTCAGTCATCGCTTCTTCGACGAGTCGGAGCGCGTCAGTTGGCTGCGGGCATTCCTGCGTCAAAACCCCTATCCACAACATCTCGATGGCTTCCTGCGCCAGCTGGACGCCCTGAGCCGCCACGACGCCGACGACCGTCTGCGCGAAATCGCCTGTCCGGTGCTGGTGATGGTCGGCGAAGACGACTGTGTCGCGCCGATCCGCTACAGCCAGCAGCTTCAAGATCGCATCTCGCAGGCACAGCTGATTGTGCTGCGCGGCGTCGGACATGCCCCCGCGATCGAGGACGCCGGCCAGTTCAATTCCCATCTCAGGACATTCCTCACCGCGCTGAAGACGGGGGGACAAGGCTTCTGACGTCCTCGCGGCGTTGTCGGCGCAGGTATTGCCGCCTCGCATCGGTTTGTGACCTAGACTCCAGCGTGGAGGAGAAAGTGCGCTGGCGACTCCCGGCTTGCGCCAGAAACCCTTTCGCCGCGATTGACCTATTGGTATCGAAAAGAGGCTCGCTATGCGGATGCGCTGGATGGGTGCCTGTTTCCTTGTCCTTTTGGTCGGCTTCGCCGGCTGCCGCTCGCGGATGGCGACGCCCCCGGGCGTGGCGCCCGTGGACACAACGACTCGCTTGCGCGACAAAATCGACATTTCACTGCAAGACTGGCTCAAACTGCCGAGGCCGGAACAGGCCAAACTCGCCGAGGAATGGACGGTGACGGTCGGCAAACAACGCGAAGCGGCGCGCGGAAACCCCCAATCGGTCCAACTGCTGCCTGGGTTGCGTCCGCCGGCTGTGTCCGTCGTTTTCACCGAAGCGACATTTTCAAAAGAGGCGGGTTTCAGTCTGCCGCCGTACGTGAAGGACGGACAGAAGGACGCCGGGGTGGCGCTTCACCTGGCGCGCTTCGGCGACCGCGAAGCTGCTCTCAAGCTGGCCGAAGACACCGACAAGGATCTGCTGGCGAAGATCGACTCCTTCCGCAGTGACCGCGATTATCCGCTGGAATGGACGCGGTTGGTCGGGCTGGTGCTGGAGAGTGCGCAGCTGAAGCTGGCCAGCGGCGAATCGGATGGGGCTACCGAGTTGGTGCAGCTGCATCGCCAATTGCGCGGCGTGCTAGATGCCAAGGTGGCGGAGGGACCGCTAGGCGCAGTGCTGCTGCCGCGCGGCCGGCAGGCGCTGACGCTGGCCGCCGTCGAGTGGCGGAAACCACGATGGAACAAGGTCGCGCTTGCCGGCGACATCGAGGTCGCCGTGGCGGAATGGGGCAAGCTGCCCGATTCGAGGCCGGGGCTGACCGCCGGAGATAAGCAGGCCGAGGTGAGCCGACTCTTCGGCGCCGCCGTCGAGGGACGCGCCGTTGTCGCCCACACGCCGTCCACCGCGCAGCGGGCGATCGACCTGCTCGCCCTGCCGCTGCCGAGTGAGGGCGTCACCGATGTCCTCGCCTTCCTCGACGGCAAGCAAACCCTGACGGAATTACTCGTGCTCTATCGCGCGAAGATCCATGCGCTGTTTCCGGAGCCGCGACAGCTGGCACTGCCGCTCGTCGAGCGCGACTACACGAGCCAGTCTCCAACCGCCAGCCCCGGACTCAGCCGGCAAACGTGGACGGGCGGAGAGACGAACTACGACGTGGCGCTGTTGACGCGCGGCAAGGCCGGCGGCGCCGTGGTGCGCGTCAGCAAGGCCGGATCCTCCACGCCCACCGCCTCCTTCAGTCGCGATCCGCGCGATTTCGGCGCGGTCAGTCTCCATCGCTCGTTCGAGCAAAACCGGCTGAGCGTCGCCCTGGAGCAAGCGGGTGACTCCTTGGAAATCAAGGACAAGGACAGGCTGGCGCGCATCCAGCAGCCGGCGAGCAAGCAGCCTCTCGCCTCGGCGGTGCTTCAGCGCCAGACCCAAGTGGATCTGCTGGAGAAGTTGATATTGCGTTGGCCGACCGATCAGAATAGCGACGCCCTGAGCCGACTGGCCGTGCCGCTGTGGGCCGCCTATGGGCCGGCTCGTCTCGATAGCGCGGAGGAGCCGAACGGCGGACAATTCCTCCTCACCTGGGAGGACGGCAACACACGTCTGAGACTGGCGCTACCGTTTGACGATCAAACGCCGGCTTTGGTGGCGGAGGACAGCCGTGGTCCCTCCGCGCTGAAGGCGCGCGGGGAAGCGGTTGCCCAGTCCGATCGGCGGGAGCGTCAGGAGCGACTTGCCGCCGGCAAGCCCCAAACTCGCCTGGCGCGCTTCGTGCGCTTGCCCGCGCAAGGGATCGAGAGTTTGGCTCTGGGGATGACGGGCGATCAGGTGCAGGCGGCGCTGCCCGAGTCGCGCTCCATCCGCGTGCAGAAGCTGCCGGACGGCTTGAACGTCCTCTTCCTAAATGAGCCGTTCCCATCGGCGACCCATTGG
Source organism: Gemmataceae bacterium (assembly GCA_036557825.1). Classification (GTDB taxonomy): domain Bacteria; phylum Planctomycetota; class Planctomycetia; order Gemmatales; family Gemmataceae; genus JAJPHU01. The sequence goes on along the minus strand of DATBGU010000144.1, from coordinate 14,680 downwards.
CCACGGCAACTCTTCGTCCGTTTCGGGTCCGAGGGCCGCGCCGTGGAGGTTCGCGTTCGCTATCAGGAAGGGCCGCACGCTCCCGGACGCGGTTCGCCGGGACTGCTTGAGACGCTCAAGGCGAAACCGAACGGCGCCCCCGAAACGCTTCCGACGACGTGGGCGGGCCTGTGGGGCGAGCTGCCAGCGCAAAAACGGCCGGTCCTCTACCGCTGGCGGGACGACACGACCTGCTTGACCTACCAGAAGGACAGCGGCGGCAGCGAGGTCACGCTGCGCGATTGCCCACCGGAGCAACCCACGGGCGTCCAACTCCCGCCGCTTCTGTTTTGCAGCCGGGGCGTGGATCATTGCGTCCTGGGCGATGCGCTGGACGAGGTGCGGAAGCACTGGCAAGTCACCAACCCGCTGCTCGCCGCCAACGAGGCCGAGGTGCTGGTCCCACCAGCGAAAAGCCCTTACGATGCCGTGCTTGTGTGGTACGAAAACGACAAGGTATCGCGGGTGATTGCCCGCCATCGCGAGCCGAAGACCCTGAAGCCCCAGGAGATCGGGGCGGCGCTGCAAAAGGCCTGGGCGGCGGACATCGATCATCTCGGCTTCCTTCGTCGCCAGGATGGGCCTCTCGGTCAGGTGTTGCAGGCGTATAGCTGGAACGACGATCGGACGCGCGTCCGCGTTTTCGCCCAGGAAACCGCGGCGGGCCTTCGTCTGTTCACGGAATGGCGAACGTGGCCGATTCCGGCGCGGACACTGGCGGTCGCGGATGACAAGCTGTCCAAGTGAGAGTCGAAGCTAAACTAACCCGGAGCGCCAGCGAAGGGATTGTAGCGCCCGTCGCTGGCGCTCCGGGCTAGTTCCGCTTGTCGCCTTGTCACTTCCCCACTTCATCCGTTACCATTTCCCCGGATTCGTCAGGGACCGTATCTTCAGGATGAGGTTGCGTTATGGATTTGATGGCCCAGGCCGCCGAGGGCTTCCGGGGAATCGAAGCGGACGCCGCGCTAAAAGAGCAGGCGCTGAAGTTCTTACGGCAATGGCTCACCGAGGCCGACTTCGCGCCCTATCGCGCGCAGCTGCGATGGCTCATCGAAACGCGGCAATGGCCGGGTCTGCTCGATCGCTTCTACCAGATCCTCCCTTTCGGTACGGGCGGCCGGCGCGGCGCGGTCGGCATCGGACCCAATCGCATGAACGCCTGGACGCTGCGCGCGTCGGTTCAGGGACATTGTGAATATCTTAAGGAGCGTTTTCCAGGCGATGCGCCGCTGCGCGTCGTGCTGGCCTACGACGTGCGCCGATTCGAGGACCAGCGCCGCCAGTACAACGCCGAACTGCCCAATCCGACGCTGCATCTGTCCTCGCGCGATCTGGCCCAACATGCGGCGTGCGTCTACGTCGCCAACGGCATCCACGCCTTCCTCCTGCCGCCGGATAGCCGGCACTACCAGGCGACGCCGGAGTTGTCCTTCACCATCCGGCACTTGCAGTCGCACGGCGGCTTGAACATCTCCGCCTCGCACAATCCGCCCGACGACAACGGCGGCAAGTTCTACGACGAGCGCGGCGGCCAGCCGGTGCCGCCCGACGATCAGATCATGGCCGACCTCGTCGATCGGGTCGAGGTCATCAAATCGCTGCCGTGGACCGAGGCGCAGCGCTGTGGCCGCCTGCACTGGCTCGATGAGACGCCGCACCGCGCCTACATCGACCTGTGCCGTAAACAGAGCCTCGTTCCGCCGCCGAAGGTCGAGGATTTCAAGATCGTCTTCACGCCGCTGCACGGGGTCGGCGCTCTGACGGCGATGGAAACGCTTGTGGCGCAGGGCTTCCGCGTCCTTCCCGTCGCCGAGCAGATGACACCGGATGGTCAGTTCCCCAACGTCACGAAGACGCCGAACCCGGAAGTGCCCGAGTCGATGGACCGGGCGGCGGCCACGGCCCGCGCGCAGGGGGCCGACCTCGTTCTCGCCACCGATCCCGACGCCGACCGACTCGGCGCGATGGTCCCCGATCGCGCGGGCGAGTGGCGTGTCGTCACCGGCAATCAGATGGCGGCGCTCTTGACCCACTTCAAGCTGAACAAGCTAACGCGGGAGAATCGCCTGCCGTCCTCGCCGATCGTCGTGAGGACCGAGGTGACGACCAGCCTGGTCACGCGCATCGCTCGCCATTTCAAGGCGCAGGTGATCGACGATTTGCTGGTCGGTTTCAAGTACATCGCCGATGTGCTGTGGCATCTGGAGCAGGAGGGCGCCTACGACGACGTGACGGGCACGCCGGCTGATTTCGTGATCGCCGTGGAGGAGAGCCACGGCGTCCTGACGACGGCACACATTCGCGACAAGGACGCCGCCGGCGCGGCCCTGCTGATGGCCGAGTTGGCGCTCGATCAGAAGCGGCGCGGACAAACTGTAGTGGACTATTTGGAGCGTCTGTATCGCGAATTCGGCTACTACCGCAATGAGGGCATGTCGGTGTTCATGCGCGGCCTGGAGGGCAAGCAGCAGATGGCGCGCATGATGGATCGCCTGAGGGAGACGCCGCCGACCGCGATCGCGGGCCTGGCGGTGACGGAGTTCGAGGATCTGCGCGACGAGCAAGGACGTTTCGGCCCGCTCAAGGGGGCGACCGACGCCGCGTCGCGCAACGTCCTGGTCTTCCGCTGCGGCGATCGTGCGCGGGTGGTGCTGCGGCCCAGCGGCACCGAACCGAAGGCGAAGATGTATCTGGAAGCCTGTTCGCCGCCCCGGCCGGCCGGCATGGCCGACGAGGATTGGCGGCGAAACTGTCAGGACGTGGACGAATTAATGGCGCGGCTGTCCGTCGATTTCAAGCGGCAGGCGCTGCAACTGATTGGACTCGATCCCTCCGCCGCTGGTTAAACGTGCTTTGTCAACTAGCCCGGAGCGCCAGCGACGGGCGCCCGTCGCTGGCGCTCCGGGCTAGTTGTTTGAGAGTGTGTTACGGGCCTTTCTTCCGCTCTGGTTGCTGCATCCGGCGGATTTCAGCTTTCAACGATTCCATCTCGTCGCGCAGTTTTTTCAGCTCCGCTTGCAAGCGCGCATGTTCTTCCTTCAACTGATTGGTGCGTGGATCTTCACCGGCCAACTCGCGCTCGACTTCGCGCTCTTCTTTTAACAGGCGAATGCGTTCGCGCGTTTGCTCCACTTCTTTGCGCAGCTCATCGTTCTTTCGCTGCCAGTTTTCGGCGCTGGCTTGACCACCTCCAGGCGTCCGCCCCGCGCGGCGCGCTCGGCCCTGGATTTTCGCCATGTCGAACGGCATGCCGTCGTTGCTGGTGATGGCATAGCGTAAGTGCTTCTCGTCGTATCCACGCAGAAGGGTATGCACGGCACCATCGGCGAAGGCGGCGTGGATGACATCGGAGAACAGACCGCCGAGTTCGGGCAGCGGTTCGTCGTCGGCGTAGCGCAGATCCTCCGGCTTGGTCCACGGCACCGGATTGCCTGCTTCGATGATGAGGATGGTGTTGGACGTGCCATCCGGGAAGCTGGCCGGGATGCGGGTCGCTGCTCCTTTTGTGAACGCCGCAGTTGGGCCGAAATCATGTGCCGGCGCTCCCGCAGCCCCACTCCCTCCTCCCATGCCTGGCGGCATCCCTCCCGGTGGCCTCATCGACCCATCTCCCTTTCCAGGCGCTCCTCCTGGCTTTCCCGCCGTACCTCCCGCCATGCCCCCCGGCGGCCCTCCTCCTGATGGACCTCCCGACATCCCCGCCATACCTCCACTCATCCCGGATGGGCCGCCCGACATCCCCGCCATGCCTCCACTCATCCCGGACATGCCTCCTGCCATTCCCACCATTCCAGCCCCTGCGGAGGAACTGGTGCTAACAAACACTTGGTAGAAGGTCGAATAGAGCTGGCGCGTCTTGACGCCGGGCGGTGCGTAGATCGCCGGCATCTTGCTCAACAGTTTCTTGTTGTGCGGGCTGTCCCAGGGTTCATCGAGCTTGAACTGCTTGTACAGTTCTTGTTCCTCCAGGTATGGCAGCAGGGCGACGCGCCAGCTCAGGAGCGCCTTCCCCTTCTTGTCCGTCGTGGCGGCCAGTGGCAATCTGCCGTAGGTATCGTTGTAGTTGTGCATGGCCAACGCTAGTTGCTTCAGGTTGAGACGGCTGCGGGCCACGTTGCGAGCGAGTTGGGCCGTGTCCTCCGGCCGTTGAGCGTCGCCTCCGCCCGCATCGCGGTGGTCCTCCGCTCGCGCCGCGCCGGCGGCCGGTGCCGGATCGACGGGCTGCTCGCGCTCCCGTCGCTGCGTCGCCCACAAGGTCGCGCCTGCTCCGCCAACACAGACGAGCAGCAGGACGGCAACCACGCTTTTCAGACGTATCCCATTCATCGCTTGCAACACTCCTTCCGTCAGGGCGGCGACGCGCGGCGACGCCAGAGCGCTCGCCGGTTGCCCCGCCGCGAAACCTTTCGTGATTTGAATGGTGGCTTCGACCAGTCCCGTCAGCGCCGCTTGCGTGCTGCGCACGGTCAGGGCACTGATGAGGGCGGCCGCGCTGAGGGTCACGCCTCGGCGGGTTAGCCGACGATGCAGCAACTCCCGCGCGCGGGCGAGACGTCCGGCGACGGTGCCGCGCGGCCAACCCAACTGATTCGCCGCCTCCTCGTGCGTCTTGCCCTCGAAGAAACAGGCCACGATGGGAGCGCGATACTTCGCCGGCAGACGGTTCACTTCCTCGCAGATCATCCGCCGCAGTTCGCGCTGCCCGGCGTCATCACCGTCGGGCGGCGCTTCCAGCAAATCCAACTCGGGGCCGGGGGAAGGTCGTCGCTTGTCCCGCGTCCGTGCCTTGAGGGCTGTACGATAGGCGACACGGTAGAGCCAGCTACCCAGCGCTTCGCGGCGGCTAATCGAGCCGGCCTTGCGGACGAACACAAGAAACGTCGCCTGAAACGCATCTTCGGCGGTCTCGCGATTGCTCAGCACTTGGGCGCAGACATGCAAGACCATCGCCGCGTGTCGCCACATCAGCAGCTCGAAGGCGGCCTCATCGCGTTCGTTGACGAAGCGATGCAACAGGTCGGCGTCGGATACGCCGCCACCGGCAGGACTTCCGAGCACCTGACGGAGATAATTCAGGATGGGGTGTTGTCGCGTATCGGGCATGGAACGCTCGCTGTTCGACGGGCCTCTCTCCTATATTGATCCCTCGAGCGCGTGAACGCATACACTATTTTTGCCATGCAGCGCCGGCCCGCAGCGCCAGCAAGGGTTGCCCTTGCCGGCGCTGCGGGCGGGCAAATACTCACAGGGCCACCATGAACAACTACGTCACCCATCTCGAAAGCGCCCTCGACGGCACTCGGTTCGCCGCCGAGCAGGTCCACACGGTCCACCAAGGACGCCCCCTGTGGGTGCGCTACGACCTGCCGCGCCTGCGCCGCGAGCTGTCGCCGGAAACCTTTGAGACTCGGCCGCCGAGCCTGTGGCGCTACCGCGAATTGCTGCCGCTGCCGCTCGACGCCGAGCCGGTGACGCTCGGCGAGGGCATGACACCGCTGTTGCCGTGTCCGCGCCTGGGAGCCTCGCTGGGGCTGCGGCGGCTGTTCATCAAAGACGAATCGCAGCTTCCTACCGGCAGTTTCAAAAGCCGCGGCATGACCTTGGCGGTCAGCATGGCCAAACAACTCGGCCTGCGCCGGCTGGCCATCCCGACGGCCGGCAACGCCGGGGGAGCGCTGGCGGCCTACGGCGCGCGCGCCGGCATGGAGGTGTATGTGTTCATGCCCCAGGATACGCCGATCATTAACCAGATCGAGGCACATCTCGCCGGCGCCTGCGTGTTTCTCGTCAACGGACTCATCACCGACTGCGGCCGGCTCGTCCGTGAGGGCACACCGAAACTCGGTTGGTTCGATGTGTCCACCCTCAAGGAACCGTATCGCCTCGAAGGCAAGAAGACGATGGGCCTGGAACTGGCGGAGCAGACGGACTATCGGCTGCCCGATGTGATCCTCTATCCGACCGGCGGCGGCACGGGACTGATAGGCATGGGGAAGGCGTTCGCCGAACTGCGTGAGCTGGGCTGGCTGCGCTGCGAACGACTACCGCGCCTCATTAGTTGCCAGAGTGACGGCTGCGCGCCGATCGTGCGGGCGTTCGAGAAGGGTGAGCGTTTCGCCGAGCCGTTTGCCGATGCGCATACGATCGCCAGCGGTCTGCGCGTGCCGGCGGCGGTCGGCGATTTCATGATGCTCGACGCCATCCGTGCCAGCGGCGGCTGCGCCGTCTCCGGCCGCGAGGCGCGCATCGTCGAATGGATGCGGCGCGGCATGAGTCTGGAAGGTATCTCGATTTGCCCCGAAACGGCGGTCTGTCTCGATTGTTTGGAGGGACTGATCGCGGCGGGGCGCATCCGCGCCGACGAGGAGGTGGTCGTCTTCAACACGGGAGCGGCACAGAAATATCCGGAGGTTGTCGCGCTGAAACTACCGCACCTCGACAAGGACCGGCCGGTGGATTACAAGGCGCTGGTTTCCTGATTTTCGGTTAATCGGGGTTCGCCGGGACGGTTGAAGGATCGTGATCGCCCGTCCCGGAGAACGACCATGATCCGCGACCGTCTGCGCCGCAATCTTGCCTACATTCACGGAGCTTTGCGCGAGCCGGAGGACTTCGCCCTGTGCTGGCATCTGGAGGGCCGGCCGTATCCGTGGAGCGTGTTCGCGGCGCTGGCCCTGACCGCTATCCTCGGTACCACGACCTACGGTCTGATCCTCGGACTGACGGGCGGTTTGGAACACATGCTGCGCTGCGGGGCCTCCTTCACCCTGGCGGCCGGCATCGCCTGGAGCCTGCCCCTGCCGGCGCTATACATCCTCAACAGCCTGACCGGCTCGCGCCTGCGGGCCAGCACCACGTTTCTCGCCGCCCTGGTTACGACCAGCTGGGGCGGACTGGCCCTCCTCGCCGCCCTCCCCGTCGCCTGGTTTTTCACCGTCGCCCTGCCGAACGCCCTCGTCCTGCTCGCCGTCCATCTCGCGGTCTTCGCCAGCGTCGGCGTGGCGATGGCCGACGTCTTCAGCCGCGTCATGGAACGATTGGAGCCGCAGCGCGGTAGGCGGCCGGCCTGGTGGCTGCTGCTGGTCGGCGTCCTTGGCGGCGAATTGTTCCACGCCCTCGGATTGTTCGATTTCTTCTTGCACTCCGCGGCCTGGCAGCGGATCACCACAATGTTTTCCTGATTCGGCGCGAAAGGACAGCCATGCTCAGCGAAACTCTCGCCCGCCACGACCCCGCCGTCCTCGACGCGCTCCCCTGCCCCGGCGGCGAGGAGGAGATCCCCGAAGCGGTGGAGATACCCTCGATACCCGTCAACGAGCGTTCCATCCTCGGCCTCGCCGAACTGTTGCTGAAGGCACCGGCCCAGCTCGACGCCTGGACGCGCGATCCGGCCCGTCAGGGCGAACTGGTCCCGCGCTTGCTGGCGCTGGCCCTGGCCAGCATCGCCGCGTTCACCGTCGTTCTGCTGGCGCTGTTGCTCTCCAGCGACACAGCCGCCGTGCCGAACATCTTGGAGAATTGGGATGGCTCAGCCGGTCCCGCCATCGCCTTAGGATTGGCCTACCCCGTCGGCATGGTGGCGGCGACGGGGCTTTGTCTGCCGACGTTCTATTTCTTCGGACTGCTCGCCGGCGTGCGCATCTCCGTACTGCAAGTGACGGCGCACGTTCTCAAGGGCAAGGCGGCCACCTCCGTCTTTCTGCTGGGGTTGACGCCGATCTACCTGGCCGTGATGCTCGGTCTGCTGATTTTTCACGCGGATGTGCTTGTCCTGTCCGTGGGGTTCGCCGTCGGCCTGGCGCTGCCGTTTCTGGCCGGTGTCTGGGGCGTGCGGTCGATCTATGTGGGTTTCCTGGCTCTGGCCGACACGCTGCCGCCGGAACGCCGCTGTCGCCGAACGTGCTTTCTGCGCCGGCTCACGGTGGCCTGGGCCGCGGTCTACACCATCGTCACGCCGGTGATGATCTGGTCGCTGTATCAAAACCTGGCCGTCCGACTGGGGTGACAACCATGAACGTCGTCGGTCCCACCCTGGTGCTTTATCTGCTGGTCGGCGCCGGCGTCGCGGCGGCGCTCTACCTAACCGACTCGCCGCGTCCGATCGGCGAACGGCTGTTGCGCCTTGCGACCGCCATGCCGTTTTGGCCGTTTTACCTGCCGATCTTGCTGGCCCGGCCGCGCTCGGTCGATCCGACCGCGGAGGACGAGTTGACCCGCACCATCGCCGTTGTGGAACGCGAGTTGGAGGCGGCGCTGGCGAGTTTGAACGATTGGGTTGGGATAGCGGAGGAACAAGGTCGGCGAATCGAGATGCTGCGGTCGGCGTGGCAGGGGCAGAGCGAACGCATCCGCGCGATGGACCGCTTGCTGCGACAGCCGGATTTTACGACCTCGGAAGAGGAAACCTCTCCGTGCGTCGCCTCGCGTGTGCGGCAGAGCCTGGCGGCGCGGCAGCAGAACCTGGCGCGTTTGCGGCAAATCCGTCAACGCGCGGAGGCGGACCTACTTGCTTCGCTGGCCTGGGTGCGCGAGTTGGCCTCGCGCATTCACCTCGCTCGTTTCAGCGACGTCCCCGCGGCTCGGGCGGAAGAGTTGATCGCCGAGATCGCCGCCGCCGTCGAAACATTGGCCGCCCCGCCCATACCGGATGAGCAACTCACTTACATCAAGAAAGCGGAGTGAACGCTTCTTCGCTTCACCAGCGAAGGAAATCCACGCCATGCACGAGGACTCCGCCGAAATGGCCGGCCGCACCAACGAGAACGGTTTCCACCACCAGCATGAGCCGAAATCCCAGGCCACGTGTTCCGCGACGGAGATCGAGCGCCGAAAGCGTGGCAAGCAGCACGGCTCCAATCGCGGTCGCCACGCCGACCCAGCGATGCCACGGAAGAACGGGAGAGCCGGCCCCGTAGCCGTTGGCCGCGTGAAGCCAACCGAGTCCGGCGGCGACGACGGCACTGACCGCCCCGAGCAGGACGCAGAAGCCGACGGCAGGAGCGGGAACACGGCTTTTCCGCCAGGTATACCACAGTTCACCAGCCGCCGCCGACAACAACAGACCGATGGGAAAGTGAATGACGAGTATATGGAACCGGCCGAGCCAATCGAGGAAGTGCTGTCGCGGAGATTGTGGAGGGGTGCTATCTGATATTTCAGGGTTCGAGGATTGAGTTGCCTGTGCCGGCGCGCCGGCGACGATCCAATCGTGAATTGTTTGTTTCTGGTCCTTGGACAAGGGACCGGCCTTGGCTCCCTCTTCCGGCATCTCGTCGTTCTCGACCAGTTCCCACAGATGCGATTCCTCCGGCTTGCCCGGCACGACAAGTTCAGGATTAGCGGCCAGCCGTTTCAGATCCACTACGTAGCCGAACTTTCCTTTGGGCTTGGGCAGTTGCGGTCCGTGGCACTGGACGCATTTCGCTTGGAAGACCGCCTTCACCTCGACCGCCAAATCGCGTTCCGCTGCGCGGGCGCGATGAACCGCCAAGACGCCAAGAACGCCCAGAAGAGACAAAAGACGGAGAAGCCCTGCTAACATGAGCGGCACTCCTTGTCTTCTCTCTTTCTGTTCTCGGCGTTCTTGGCGTCTTGGCGGTTTGTTCTTCCGTGGAAAGCCGCCGCCGATTATTTCTTTTTCGGCGCCGGGGGAGCGGGTGGCTTGACGACGACCGCGAGTCCGGGCGAGGCGTTGAACGACTTCACCAGAGCGCCGTCGGCCACCTTCCATAATCGTACTTCGCCATCGAACGCTCCGGAAGCGATCAGGTTGCCGTCGGGGCTGACGGCGACCGCATAGACATAATCGCCGTGTCCGCTCAGCGTGCGCACCGCCGAGCCGTTGTCGGCGTTCCAGATGCGCACGGTCTGGTCGGCGCTGCACGTCACCAGCAACGGCTGCTTGGGATGGGCCACCAGCTTGAGGACCACCTTGCCGTGGCCGCCGGAGTTGCGGACCTGCTTGCCTTCGGGGACGGCGTTCCAGGTCCGCAGCTGATTGTCCTCGCCGACGGAGAAACCCTGCTTGCCGTCCGCCTTCACCGCCACGCCGTAAACCGGGTTCTGATGATCGGGGAAGGTCAAAATGGACTCCTTCGCCGCCAGGTCCCAGAGCTTGGCCGTCTTGTCGCGGCTGGCCGTGGCCAAGCGCTTGCCGTCCGGCGTGAAGGCGACGCCGAAGACCCAATCAGCGTGGTTCTCGATGGCCGGCATCTCCTTGACGTTGGCGTAACCGCCGCTGAGATCCCAGACGTGAACGAGACGATCGCAGCCGCCAGAAGCGAGTTGCTTGCCGTCGGCGCTGAGGGCCAGACACAATACCTCATCGTCGGCGTCGAGCAGTTGCTTGACCATCACGCCCTTGTCGTTGACGCCGTCCAGCACCGCCACGCCGTTGACGTTCTTCGGTGTGCCGCCGTTGATGTCGTAGATGCGCACGTCGCCTTCCTCACCGGGTCGGCCCCCGGCGGCGGCGAGTTTGCCGTCGGGCAGGAACAACATCGCCATCGCGCGTCGCGCCCGTGTGTGGATGCGTTTTTCCAATTTGCCGCTCGCCGCGTCCCAGACGGTCAGTTCGTGATGGCCGCTGACGACGAGCTTTTTGCCGTCCGGCGTGAAGGCGAGGGACGTGATGGTGACGGGGTACGGATAGGCGCCCGGCGGGGCGGGCGGCGTCCAGCGCAAGCGCAGCTCGCGCAGCAGATCGGCTTCCGGCTTCAGGCCGGCGTCGAGCTTGCCCCCTTCCTGAATCCAGCGTTCGATGAGTTCGATTTTGTCCTTGGGCAGCGGATCGCCGCTGTCCTTGGGCGGCATGCGTTTCTTATCGGTCGCGGTGAGAACGGTGAGAATGTAGCTGTCGTCCGGCTTACCGGGAGCGATGGGGTCGTCCTTTGTGCCGCCCTTGCGGAACGACTCGTATTTCGTCATGTCCAGCTTGCCCTTGGGGTTCTTGGCCCCGTGGCAGCCGTAGCATTTTTCCTTGAGCACGGGAGCGACGTCGTTGATGAAGCTGACCGACTTGGCTGCCGCGGCGGCGCGGGCGGGCTGCGCCGCCAACAGCATTAGCACGGCCATCGCCGCACCAAGCGCGGCGCACAGAACACAAAAACATCGATGCGATCGGAACATAAGCGGCAAACTCCAAAGGTGGATGCCAGGTGGAGGGCGTCTGGTGGGGTCAACACGATCATTATAGAGGGGCGCTCGCGCCGGATGCGAGGGAAAATCCATTCGCGTTCGCGACCCAAGGGTTGGCGCTTGCGTGCCGCTCTCCTCCTGCCGATAATGACCGAGAGATCGGGAGAAATGCTTATGGTTCGGAATTTCGAGAGCGGCGGATCATTCCTACCGGCGCGGACGCCGTGCGCCCGGACGCGGCGCGAATTGCTCTGGGAGGCGGGCGGCGGCTTCGCGGGCGTGGCGCTGACGGCCCTGCTCAGCTCGGACGGGTTTTTCAAACACACGACCGGGGCGGCGGAGGCGACCCCGAAGGGTGACAATCCCTTGACGCCGCGCCGACCACACCACGCCGCCCGCGCGAAAGCGGTCATCTGCCTGTTCATGTACGGCGGAGTCAGCCAGGTCGATACCTGGGATCCCAAGCCGGAGCTGAACAAGCACAACGGCAAGCCGATGCCGAACCTCGACCGCGATCCACTGTTCAAGGCGCGCAAGCCCGGCGTCCTCCTCGGTTCGCCGCGCAAGTTTGAAAAACACGGCCAGTCCGGCATCGAGGTCTCGGACTTCTACCCCTACCTCGCTCGGCGCGTCGATGACCTGGCCGTGATCCGCGGCACGTACACCGATAGTTTCGCGCACGGCTCCGGCCTGTTGCAGATGAACACCGGCTATCTGCGCCAGGGCTATCCGTGCCTCGGCTCATGGGTGAGTTACGGCCTGGGCACGGTCAATCAGAACCTGCCGGCGTTCGTGGTCCTGCTCGATCAGCGCGGCGGACCGATCTCCGGGCCGCCCAACTGGGGCGCCGGCTTCATGCCGGCCGCCTTCCAAGGCACGCAACTGCGCGTCAGCGGCGAACCCATCCTCTACCTGTCGCCGCCGGACGGCGTCAGCTCGACCCAGCAACGCAATCAACTCGACCTACTGAACCAATTGAACCGACGGCACCAACGCGCCGCGCCGGACAACAGCGAATTGGCGGCGCGTATCGCCAGTTACGAGTTGGCCTTTCGCATGCAGGCCAGCGCGCCGGAGGCGGTCGATCTGTCGCGCGAGACCGAGACGACGAAACGTCTCTACGGTCTGGATGACCCGCTGACGGAGAAGTTCGGCCGGCGCTGTCTGCTGGCTCGTCGATTGGTCGAGCGCGGCGTGCGCTTCGTGCAAGTTTACTCCGGCGGCGGACACAGCGAGGAAACCTGGGACGCTCACCGCGACGTCATCAAGAACCATACGCAACACTGCGGCGAAACGGATCGGCCCATCGCCGGTCTGTTGGCCGACCTGAAACAGCGTGGCCTGCTCGATGAAACGGTGGTCGTGTGGACGAGTGAGTTCGGCCGCACGCCGACGGGGCAGAATGGCAAGGGCCGCGATCACAGCCCGCGCGGCTTCTCGACGTGGCTGGCCGGCGGCGGCGTCAAGGGCGGCCAAGTCTACGGCGCCACCGACGAACTCGGTTACGCCGCCGCCCTAGACAAGGTCCACATTCACGACCTGCACGCCACCATATTGCACTTGCTCGGCTTCGATCACGAGCAGCTATCGTATTTCCACGGCGGCCGCCATCATCGCCTGACGGACGTGTCGGGGCGGGTCGTGGAAGAACTTCTCGCGTAACGACGAAACCGCCCTATAATCACCCACACAAGCGGATTCGGCGACCGCCGAAATTTCATCTCAAGGAGAAATACCATGCGAAGCAACAGACTCCTGACGCGAGGAGCGATCTTCTCGATCGTGCTCGGTCTAGCCGGCCCCGGCTGGCTGCTGTCGGCCGAGGTCGATCCCTACGATCAGTCCGGCGTGCCGCTGGAGAAACAGCCGAGCGACGCCGCCAAGGTGACGAAGATCGTCCTTGTCGCCGGCCGGCAGAGCCACGGACCCGGCGAGCACGAGTTCTTCGCCGGCTGCGCCCTGCTCATGAAATTGCTCCAGGAGACGCCTGGCGTCTTCCCGGTGATGGCCCGCGACGGTTGGCCGAAAAATCCCAAGACGTTCGAGGGCGCGAAATCGGTCGTTTTCTTCATGGACGGCGGCAACGGCCATCCGATCGTCCAGAAAGACCATCGCGACGTGGTGCAAAAGCTCATGGGCCAGGGCGTCGGCTTCGTCAATCTGCATTACGCCGTCGAGTATCCTAAAAGCCAGAGCGATCATATCCTCGAATGGTTGGGCGGCTATTACGAGACAGGCTACTCAACCAATCCGCACTGGAAGGCCGAAATCAAGGAACTACCGGAACACCCGATCACGCGCGGCGTCAAACCGTTCGCGCTTCAGGACGAGTGGTATTTCAACATCCGCTTCAAGCCGGAGGCGAAAGGCGTGACGCCGATCCTCAAGGCCACGCCGCCCGATGGAGTGCGACGCACCGAGGCCGCCCGCGAACACAAGGGCCGCGCTGAGGTCCTCGCCTGGGCCTTCGACCGCGCCAACGGCGGACGCTCGTTCGGCTTCACCGGCGCGCACTTCCACAAGAATTGGGGCGACGAAAACTTCCGCCGCCTCGTCGTCAACGCCATCTTGTGGACGGCGAAGCGGGAAGTTCCCAAGGACGGCGCCAGCGTGACGATGGCTCCGGAGGAGTTGAATCGCAACCTCGACCGCAAGGGGAAGAAACGCTAAGACGTCGTTTCAACACGGGCGCACCGGCGAACCGGCAGCGTCAGCTGCTGAGTGGGAGCCGTAACCCGGGAGCTGACGCTGCCGGTTCGCCAGCTCGGAAACCGCGTCGTAGCCGCAAGCGGAGGCGAGGCCCTATGAGTTCGACTCGAAAGGATGGGCCGCAGCAAATGGTCGAGCGCTCCGAGACGGACGCGGAAGGCTGGAATTGCTGCGCCTGTCAGGGCAAGACGGAGGCGGAGATGTTGTTGGACTGGCTGGAAGCGAACGGCTACACCCAACGCGAAGTCTCCTACGCGGAAGATCAGGGTTTCCGCGTCCGTTGGCGGAAATAGCCACCTATCAGATAGAGATACTCATTAGGACAACACGGTCACTGTGCCACTGCCGCCGTCCACGCGCAGCCGCTGTCCGGTGCGCAGTCGCCGCTGCACACCGGGCAGCCCGGCCACGGCAGGCAGGCCATACTCGCGGGCCACAATCGCCCCGTGCGACAGCACGCCGCCAATCTCCATGACCAACCCCCGCGCCTGCACGAACAACGGCACCCAGGCCGGATCGGTCGAGGGACAAACGAGGATGTACGGCTCGGCCGGCAGGTCGTCGGTGCGCGGCTCGTGCAACACCAGCGCCGGCGCTTCGGCGACGCCGACCGACAACGGCACGCCTTGCATGGTGGGTGGTGGATGGTGGGTGGTGGATGGTGGAGAATCGTGTCTTCTCCATCCACCATCCACTACCCACCATCCACCACTAGGGCGGCCAATCGCGTCGAGATCGTCGCTGAAAATCACCGGCGTCAACTCCAGGCTTAACGCGATCGCGCGGCGGCGGCGGC
>DATBGU010000143.1:0-11907 GCA_036557825.1 Gemmataceae bacterium | reverse complement strand
TGCCGCTGTTCCGTTGGTCGGCCCTGACTTTCGGCGCGGCCGGGCTGGTCGCGCAGACGATCTTTCTGGCCGTGCAGCGTCCGCCGCTCATCTGGCAGTACGGTTGGATGCTGTTCCTCGCCTGGATACTCGCCGTCTTCTACCTGATCGGCTCCATCCACCATCGCCGCCTGTCGTGGGGCCTGTTCGTGCTGCCGTTGGTGCTGGCTCTGGTCGGCCTGGGAGCGGCGTTCGGGCGGCCCAGCGATAGCGGCGACAACATCCTGCCCATCCAGGACGCCTGGGGCGCGCTCCACGGAGGACTCTTGCTGTTGGCGGCCGTCGGCCTCTGCGTCGGCTTCCTCGCCAGTTTGATGTATCTCGTCCAGGCCCATCGCCTGCGCGCCAAATCGCTGCCCGGCCACGGCCTGCGCCTGTGGAGCCTGGAACGCATCGAGTCCATGAACCGCCGCGCCATCGTCCTCGCTTTTCCACTGCTGACGGCCGGCATGCTCGTCGGCATGGTGCTGATGTTCGAGAAAAACCTGTCCGGCTGGACCGATCCGCGCGTACTGGCCTCCATCGTCCTGTGGCTGACGTTCGCCCTGCTTTTGTATCTGCGTTTCGGCTACCACCTGCGCGGCCGGCCGGTCGCCCTGCTGACCATCCTGACGTTCGTGCTGCTGGTCGGTTGCCTCTCGTTGACCCATTGGGGGCAAGGAGGCGGGCGATGATCCTCCACGCCATCGGTTGCAGTTACAAGACCACGCCCGTCGATGTCCGCGAACGCCTCGCCTTCAAACCGGAACACCTCAGCCGCGCCCACACCGAGTTGTGTTTCGGTTTCGATTGCGAGGCCGTCATTCTCAGCACCTGCAACCGCGTCGAGCTGTACGTCGGCGGCGTCCTCGACGATCCCCAATCGTCGCACGAACTGGACCCGGAAGCGGTCGCCGAGTTCCTCGCCGATTTCCACGGGCTGCCGGCCGCCGCCGTCCGCCCGCATCTGTACATCCACCACCAGGACGAAGCCGTCCGCCACCTCTTTCGCGTCGCCGCCAGCCTCGACAGCATGATCGTCGGCGAGGGCCAGATCGCCGGACAGGTGAAAAAGGCCTACGAGCAAGCCGTCCACGACGACAGCGTCGGCCCGCTGCTGCACGCCCTGTTCCGCCACGCTCGCCAGGTCGCTCGCCGGGTGCGCAGCGAGACCGGCATCGCGCGCGGCCACGTCTCCGTTTCCAGCGCCGCCGTCGATTACGTCCAGCAGGTCTTCGACCACTTCGACGACAAGACGGTCCTCGTCATCGGCGCCGGCAAGATGGGCGAACTGACCTTGCGCCATCTGCGACAGTTGCAGCCGCGGCGCATCTGGGTGACGAACCGCAGTCCGGAAAAGGCGCAGTCGGTGGCCCGCGGCTGCGGCGGCGAGGCGATGGCCTGGGAGCAACTCGACGACCTGCTCGCCCGCGCCGACATTGTTCTCAGCACGACCGGCGCTCCCGAACCGATCGTGACGCGGCAGCGTTACGAGCGCATCGCCGCCGCTCGGACGGGCGGCCCGCTGGTGGTGCTGGACATCGCCGTGCCGCGCGACTTCGATCCGCGCATCCACGACGGGGACCGCACTTGTTTGTTCAACATCGACGACCTGAAGCGCATCCGCGAGGCGACGCTGGCCGATCGCCTGCGGCACGTCGAACCGGCCGAGGCGATCGTCAACCATGAGACGAAGACGTTCCTCAAGGACTGGGCGCGTCGCCGCAACGGTCCGGTCATCGCGCGACTGACACAGGATTTCGAGTCCAAGCGCCGCGAGATTGTGCGCGAGTTGCTGGGCAAGCTCAACGGCCGGCTGACCGATGAGGACCGCCGACACATCGAGGGAGCTTTCCGCTTGCTGCTCAACCGCCTGCTGCACGGCCCCATCACGGCCCTGACGGAAGAAACGCACAGCGGCAGCGGCGGACATACGCTGCTTGACGCCTTACGCAAGCTCTTCCGCCTCCAAGAATGAGAAGACATTTCACCACGAAACACACGAAAGACACGAAAAAAAGACAAAGGCAAAAGAGAAAAATACAAACGAGAACAGGGGCAGGTGAAATAGATCTTTAGTTCTTCCTGGTATTCTTTCTTTATCTTTTTTTCGTGTCTTTCGTGTGTTTCGTGGTGAAGTGTTTTTATGACAACCGCCCTGGTGACTGGCGGCGCGGGGTTCATCGGCAGCCATCTCGTCGAGGCATTGCTCGCGGCGGGGCGGCGCGTCGTTGTGCTCGACGATCTTTCCACCGGCTCGCTCACCAACCTCGACCGCGTACGAACGCATCCCGCATTGCGTCTGATCGTTGATAGCATCACCCACGAAGCTGGGCTGATCGAATTGCTCGACGAGGCGGACGAGGTTTATCACCTCGCCGCCGTGGTGGGCGTGCGCCGCGTGCTGGAGGAGCCGGTGCGGACGGTGGCCACGAATGTCAATCCGGTCGAGGCGATCCTTCGCCACCTGAGCCGCCGCCCCAAGCCGCTGTTTCTGGCCAGCACGAGCGAAGTCTACGGCAAGACCACGAAAACGCCGCTGGCCGAGGACGACAATCTCGTATTCGGGCCGACCACGCGCGGTCGCTGGGTCTACGCGTGCAGCAAGGCCATCGACGAATACCTGGCCCTGGCGCAGCACCAACGCACGGGATTGCCGGTCGTCATTGGCCGCTTCTTCAACGTCGCCGGCCCGCGCCAGGTGGGCGATTACGGCATGGTCCTGCCGCGCTTCGTCGATCAGGCGCTGGCAGGCGGCCCGCTGACCGTCCACGACGACGGACGGCAGGTGCGCTGCTTCGCCCACGTCGTCGATGTGGTGGATGCGGTCGTGAAACTGATGGCCTGCTCCACGGCGCAAGGAGGCGTCTTTAATCTCGGCAGCGATGTTCCTGTCACGATCCGCGAGTTGGCCGAAGCAGTGGTTCGCCTGGTCGATCCGAACCTGGCGATCGAGCACGTCTCTTACGAGCAAGCCTTTCGTCCCGGCTTCGAGGACATCCGCTGCCGCATCCCCGACCTGACCCGCGTGCGCCAGACCATCGACTACTGTCCGCGCTGGGGGTTGGAAGACATCCTCCGCGATGTGCTGGCGTGGAAGCGGGGCTTGCCGTCTCCGCTATAAAGAAGGTAACGTGCGCGCTCTTCTCGTGCGCGGATGGAGAACGGCTCTCGGAGGCACGATGGCGGGACCAACGGCGAAACTGGCCTTGGAAGATGGCACGGTCTACACCGGCCGCGGCTTCGGCGCGAGCGGCGAAACCTTCGGCGAGGCCGTGTTCAACACCAGCATGACCGGCTATCAGGAGGTATTGACCGATCCGTCCTACAAAGGCCAGATCGTCGCCATGACCTATCCGCTCATCGGCAATTACGGCGTCAACGCCGACGACCGCGAATCGCACAAGCCGCAAGTCGAAGGCTTCATCGTCCGCGAATTGTCGCGCCTGCCGAGCAATTTCCGTTCGCAGGGCCGGCTTGAGGATTACTTGAAGGAGCACGGCGTCCTCGGCCTGGAGGGCATCGACACCCGCGCCCTGGTGCGGCGGCTGCGCGTGCGCGGCTCGATGAACGCCGTGCTGTCCACCACCGACCTCGACAACGCCTCGCTGGTCCACAAGGCCCGCACCAGCCCGCACATCGTCGGCCGCGATCTCGTGCGCGAGGTCGTGCCGCCGCGCCCGTTCGACTGGAAGGAAGGCTTCACCAATCCGTTCGTCACCTACCTGCCGGCCCGGCCGCCGACGCATCACGTCGTCGCCCTCGATTTCGGCATGAAACAGAACATTCCGCGCTGTCTGGTGCAGGTCGGCTGCAAGGTGACGGTGCTGCCCGGCACCGCCACGGCCGACGACGTGCTGGCGCGGAAACCGGACGGCATCTTCCTGTCCAACGGACCCGGCGATCCCGCTCCGCTGAGCTACGCCATCGAAACCATTCATCGGCTGGCCGGCAAGAAGCCGATGTTCGGCATCTGCCTGGGTCATCAGCTGATCGGCCTGGCCCTGGGCGGCAAGACGTTCAAATTGAAGTTCGGCCATCGCGGCGCCAATCAGCCGGTGCTGAATCAGCAAACCAACAAGGTCGAGATCACCACCCAGAACCACGGTTTCGCCGTGCGCCTCGACGATCTGCCGGCCGACCTCGAACCGACGCACATCAACCTCAACGACCGGACGCTCGAAGGCATGCGTCACAAGCGTTGGCCGCTGTTCAGCGTGCAGTATCATCCCGAGGCGTCGGCCGGACCGCACGATAGCGGTTATCTCTTCGAGGAATTTCGCAAGCTGATGGGATAAAGTGCTTACCAGCCCGAAGCGCCAGCGAGGGCGGCCCGTCGCTGGCGCTCCGGGCTGGTATAATCCCTCGCTGCCTTGCATCCCGTTCCCGCTTCGCGGATACTGAGAGGGCGGGCCATTTCCCGTCCGGCTTCCGCACCGTCGCGCCAACGTCTTCGGCCCGCGTCGGTTATCCTTCACGGAGGACTATTTCTCATGCGTCCGCTGTTCGTCCTGTCTCTCGCCTGCCTCGCCGCCCTCCCCCTGCAGGCTGCCGAACAAACGCCGGCTGTCGAAAAGGGCACCTTCCGCTTCGCCCCGACCGGCGATCGGACCACGATCCCTGAGCGTTACCGCCTCGACGAACGCAGCGTCGAATATCAAATGAGTCCCAAGCGCGAGTTGGCCAGCAGCGGCGTGCGCGTCTTCCGCTTGCAGTTCCCTTCGCCGGTCAAGTCGGCCACGCCGCAAAACAACACCGTCCATGCCGAGTATTACCTGCCGCCCGGTAAGGGACCGTTTCCCGGCGTAATCGTCCTCGACATCACCGGCGGCGATCAGAGCCTGTCGCGCAACCTGTCCACCTTCCTCGCCCAGAAAAAAATCGCCGGCCTTTTCGTGCAGATGGCCTATTACGGCCCGCGCCGTCCGCCGGGCAGCAAATTGCGCCTGCTCATGCCCAATGTCCAGCACTCGCTGGAAGCCGTTCGGCAAACGGTGCTGGATCTGCGCGTGGCGACGGCGTGGCTGGAAGCGCGGCCGGAAATCGACGCCAAGCGGCTCGGCATTCTCGGCACCAGTCTCGGCAGTTTCATGGCCGCTCTGACCGCCGAGATGGAGCCGAAACTCGGCCGCGTCGTCGTCCTGCTCGGCGGCGGCGGATTCGTCGAGGGCTATTACGATCATCCCAAGGCCGCCCCCTACCGCAAGGTTTACGAGGCGCTGGGCGGCAGCAAGGAGATGCTCGCCAAGCTCATCGCCCCCGCCGACCCGCTGACGTGCGCGGCCAATTTGAAGGAACGCAAGCTGCTCATCCTCGCCGGCAAACGCGATGAGATCGTGCCGCCGAAGATGGCCGAGGCGCTGTGGAACGCTTCGGGACGACAAAAGATCGTCTGGTACGATTGCGGCCATTACGGCGCGATCGTCTACCTCGCGGCGGCCATGGAACACATCACGAAGCATTTCCTGGCCGAGTGAAGGAAGGTTCCTACCAGCCCGAAGCGCCAGCGAGGGCGCAAGACAGCCTCGCCGGCGCGTTCGGATTGGTACAAGAGACAGAGTTGGTTTCCTCAACGTCTGAAAGGGAGCGTACGTCATGCGTCGAGCGCCAGTCGCCGTCAGTGTCGTGGTTGGATTGGCCGTCCTGAGTTCGGCGGCGCCCGCGCCGAAGCCGCCGATGTCGGTGCCGCAAAAGTTGGCCCAGCGCGTCAAGTTCGACGGCATCGACGATCCCAAGGCCACGCTGAATGACGCGCTGAACAAGCTCAGCAAGCTTTACGATGTCAACTTCGACATCAACGAGAAAGCGTTCAAGTTCGAGAACCTGATGGAAGTCGGCCAGACCGAGATCGCGACTCCTGCCCCTTTGGGGGCGATGGGGAATGCCCGCCTGGGCACCGTCCTGCGCAAACTCCTGTCGCGCATCCCGGTGCCGTCGGGGGCGACGTACCTGGTGCGCGGCGATCACATCGAGATCACCACCGGTACCTTCCAGGCGCAAGAAATCTGGGGCAAATACACCGGCCCGCATCTGCCGCTGGTCAACGCCACGCTGGAAAAATGTACGCTGGCCGACGCCGTCGCGGAATTGGCCGAGCAGTCCGATTTCAACGTGCTGGTCGATAACCGCGCCGCCGAGCAAGCCAAGACGCCGGTCAGTGCCCGGCTGCTGAACACACCGCTGGATTCGGCCCTGCGTCTGCTCGCCGACATGGCCGACCTGCGGACCATCCATCTCGACAACGTCCTGTACGTTACCACCAAGGAGAACGCCGCCGCCCTGGAGGCGCGGCTTCAGAAGGAGACGATTCCCGCCAATCCGATGGATGACAACTCGGACAATCCCGGCCAGTACGCGCCGCGCAAGGGTTCGGGTCGGGGCACTATCGTGGTGGCGCCCGGCGGCATGTGAGCCGGACACGCTAACTCCGATTCACTTTCTCATTTTGCGAGGAAATCATCATGCGGCTTGGAACGCGCTCCCTCGGTTTGTGCATCGTGGTTCTGCTGTCCTCCTCCGCCTGGGCCGCGGCCGACGAGACGCCCGCGGAGAAACTGCGCAAGGCGCTCGATCGGGTCCGCGATTTGGAAATCCGCGAGCAGCCGCTCGACGCCGCCGTCAACCAGCTGCGCGAGCTGACCGGCATCAACTTCACCATCGACCGTGCCGCCGTCGCTCCGTCGCCGCTCTTCCTCGGCGCGCCCGCGGGCGGGGGCGTTAACCCAATGGTTGCGGAACCCTATGCTCATATCCGCGTGCGCGGTCAGTTTCACAACCTTCCCGTCCGCGCCTCCCTCGCGAAAATGCTGCGCGATCATGGACTCACGCACGTTCTCGTCGGCGATACCGTCCTCATCACCACGCCGGACAAGGCGATGGATCGTCAATTGGGACAGACGGTATCCGTGAACGTCGAAGGCGCGGCGCTGAGCGGCGAATTGAAGCGGTTGGCCCGCGAGACGGGCGCCAACCTCGTGCTGGACCCGCGCGCGGTCAAGGAAGGACAAACGGCGCTGACGGTGCGGCTGGATGAGGTGCCGCTGGAGACCGCCGTCGAACTGCTGGCCGACGAAGCGGGCTTGCAGGCGGTGCGCCTGAATAACGTGCTGTATGTGACGAGCGAGACCCGCGCGGAGAAATTGCGGAAGTCGCGACCGGCGACGGCGGCGGTTCCGAGCGGCGGATGGCAAGTATATCCAGACGGCACGGGAGGTTTTCGCCTGTTGCCGCCGCCGGGCGGCGCGGTCCCTGGCGTGGGGCTGATCGGCTTCGCTGGAATCGGCGGCAATGCCGGGATAGGCGGCGGCGACTTCTTTGGTCGTGCGCCCGGCGGTCCTGCCGCGCCGGTGCCGTTGACGCCGCCTCTGCCGAAGAAGGACAAGCAAGCGACGCCGGAAAAACCCAAGACCGAAACGCCGCCTCCTCCGCCGCCGCCGGCCAAGCCCACGGTCAAGCCGGGCGACAAGGGCAAGCCTGCGCCGAAGGACAAACCGCAATCGCAGGCGATCCGGCCGAACACTCGTTCCCCGCGCTCGCGGCGAAAAACACCAATGATCCCAACGTAACGACGCCCGACCGCACGCCCAAATTCCAGGAAGTGCGCTCGCATGTGTCCGATTCCTTCGCGGCAGGGCTGGTTTGTTCTCTGCGCCGTTCTTGTGCTGGCGGGCGGGACTCCCGCGCTCCATGCCGAGGAGTCCGCGCGCGGCCAGGAACTGTGCCGTCTGCTATACAAACCCGTCCATTTTCCGGGCTATAACGATCCCAAGACGACGTTTGCCGAAGTGCTGGATCAGTTGGCCAAGCGTTACAACCTCTCGTTCGACATGAACGAACACGCCCTCAAGGAAGCGGACCTCAAGGAAGTTGAGAAATATGAGATTGCCTCTCCGAAGCCAGTTCCCGAGATGCACACGCGGCTGGGAACGGGCCTCAAAAAAATCCTCAACCGCGTTTCTCCCTCCGTCACTTACATCATCCGCGACGACTTCATTGAAATCACCACGGTGAAGGCGATCCGCAAGGAGTTCTTCGCGGATCGACCGCACGGCCCGTTTCCGCCGCTGGTGATCGACAACTTCGATAAAGTGCCGTTGGAAGCCGCGCTCAAGGAACTGGCGCATTCCGGCAACATCGTCCTCGACGCCCGCGCCGCCAAGGAAGGACAGACGACAGTGACGGCCGACCTGGTGAACGTACCGCTGGACACGGCCGTGCGCATGCTCGCCGACATGGCCGGACTCAAGGTCGTGCCGCTGGACAACGCCCTGTACGTGACCAGCAAGGACAACGCACGTCTCTTGATGGAGGAGCAGGAAAAGCTTAGGCTACAACGGAAGTGCGAAACCAAGCCGAAGAAGGCCAAGCCTAGCAAGAAGACCGACAAACCCGTCCCTCCGAATGCCAAGACGGAGCCTGGCAAGAAGGTTTCGTGAATCGCCCCTCCTCGCAACCAGGAGATCTACGCATGCGCAGCGCCTCTATCGGCAGGATGCTTCTGACGGCCGCATTGCTCGCGCTGACGTTCGCACTGAGCGCCGGCCGGGCCGCCCCCGCGCCGGCCGACGACAAGGCGCGGCCGTCCAGTTCCGCCGACAAGATCCGTAAGGATCTCGATCGCGTCCTCACCCTCGACATCGATCAGCAACCGATCGCCCTGGCCATCAACCAGGTCCAGGAACTGACCAAGATCAATTTCGTCCTCGACCGCCTCACGCTGACGCAAAACGGCATCGACCCCGATCAGCTGACCGTCAGCCTCAAGCTGAAGGACGTCAAGGCGCGCTCGGCGCTGCGAAGTCTGCTGACGCCGTACAACCTCAACTACGCCATCCTCGGCGATACCGTGCTGGTCAGCACCGACGACGTCGCCATGCTGCGCCAGGTCCGCCAGCGCGTCAGCATCGACCTGGACAAGATCGAATTGAGCAAGGCGCTCAAGCGCCTGGCCCGCGAGACGGGCACGAACCTCGTTGTCGATCCGCGCGTGGGCAAGGACGCGCAGACGGCGGTGACGCTGCAAATGGAGGACGTGCCGCTGGAAACGGCCGTGCGCCTGATGGCCGAGATGGTCAACCTCAAGCCGGTGCGCGTCGGCAACACGCTGTTCGTGACGAGCAAGACCAATGCGGCCGAGCTGCGCAACGATCCCGACTTGCAGCCGGCGCCGATGCCGGGCAACGTTACCGAGCGGCTCATCGGACTCCCTCCCGGGGTCGGTCCGGCCGTGGCACCGGCCGCGCCTCCGCCGCCCGCTAAACCGGTCGAGGAGAAAACGGACAAGCCCACCGACGAGAAGTCCGAGAAGCGGGAAAAACCCGAAAAATAAGCGGCACTTATGTTTGCCTACCAGTCCGCGCTGGCGCTTCGGGCTGGTCAAGAAATGCTGCTCGCCTCACCGACCTTGACTCGCTCCAGCTGCTCCTCGGCGCGGCCGAGAAGACTTTTGACCGAGTACGTCTGCGGTGAAAAACAGGCGATGCCGAAGTGGACGCGCAGCGGTTCGTCGGTATCGGCGGGTTGCTCCAGCAGATCCCCCAGCCGCCGGCAGCAGCCAGCCGCTCCGTTGGCGTCCGTCTGCGGCAGCACCAGCATGAAACCTTGCAGGCCGTACTGACCGGCCACGTCGGAGCGACGCTTGACCCGGCTGATCCGATCGACGACCCGCGTCGCCGCCAGCCCCGCGTCGTCGTTCGCCGGCCCTTGCACTTCGCCGAGCACCAGCGCCAGCGGGCCGCCGTAACGCTGGGTGCGGACCACTTCCTCTTCCAGCCGTTCGAGCATGTGCCGCTGCGTGAACCAGCGCGCCCGTCCTTCGCCGGGCACCGCCTCCCACAGCAGGTTCACCAATCGGCTGACCTGCCGCCGCGCCTCCTCCAGCGCCGCGCTGGTTTCCTGCCCGCGCCGCTGCAAATCGCGGAACTCGGCCGCCTGCCGCAGCATGACCGCCAGCACCCCCGCGTGACGGCGAGCTACCTCACGCAGCAGCCAGTAGTTGACGCCGCGCCGGAAGACGGCGGTCGTCCTCTCCGTCTCACGGTCGGTGAGGAACAGCACCGGCGTTCGCCGTTGTCCCGCGAGCCGGGACAGATCCTCGCTGGCCTCGCCGCGTTGCAGGCTGCCGTCCAGCAGCAGCACGTCGCAGGTGTCGAGTTGCAGGACGAAGCGCGCTCGTTGGGGGCTGTCCGCCTCGATCACTTCCCAGCCGCGCAGGCTTTCATCGCGGAACAGTTCGCGGAACTCGGCGCGGGCGGTTTCTTCCGCCGCCAGCAGCACGCGCCGGTGGAGGACGGGTTCGGACATGACAGTGGTCTCCCTGGTCCGTTTGGGGCGTTGGAGAACAGACCCACTGTAGTCCAGATCCGCGCAGAAACAAAAGTACCTCTTGGAGCCTTCGCAGATTTTCTATTTTCGCAAGGCGGCGCAGACGCTAAAGCTGGCACAAAACAACAGGTGCAATGATTCGGAAAAGAATAGAACGCGGATGCGACGGATTTTCACGGATCAGACAAGAATTAGATCCGCGTGAATCCGCCGCATCCGCGTCATCCGCGTTCTATTGGCCCTCGCTGCGGCTCACTTAATGAACAACATTTCGCGATACGTCGGCAGCGGCCAGAGGTCGTCGGCGACCATCGTCTCCAGCTTGTCGCCCAGCGTGCGGACGGCGGCCATCGACGGCAGGATCGTGTCGCGGAAATGCCGGGCGTGAGACAGCATGTCGCCCTCGGCGTGGTGCGCCAGCGCCTGATCCAGCGACGCCGTCGCCTTCTGGAACTCGCTGATCGTCGCCGTCAAGCTCTTGAGCAGATCGACCTGGGCGCTGTTGTCGGCGCCAGCCGTCTTGGTCGCGTTCACCGCGGCGGCCACCTCGCCCTGATAACGCAACGCGGCGGGCAGGATCATCGTCTTGGCCATCATGCTCATCAGACGCGCTTCAATGTTCACCGTCTTGATGTAGGTCTCGCACAGGATGGTGAATCGGCTCTGCAACTCGCGCTCGCTGTAAACGCGGTACTTCGAGAACAACTCGACGCTGTCCTTGCGGAGGATGATCGGCAGGGCATCGACCGTGTTGCGCAGGTTGGGCAGGCCGCGCTTCTCGGCCTCCTGATGCCAATCCGGCGTGTAGTTGTCGCCGTTGAAGATGACCTTCTTGCTCTCCTTGATGATCGCCGGCAGCAGTTCCTGGATGGCCTTGTTGACGTCCTTGCCCTGGCCCTTGGCCTTTTCCAGATACGTGGCGATATAGTCGAGCGATTCGGCGACGATGGTGTTCAGCACCGTGTTGGGTCCGGCGATCGACTGCGAGCCGCCGACGGCGCGGAACTCGAATTTGTTGCCGGTGAAGGCGAACGGACTGGTGCGGTTACGGTCGCCGGCATCGCGCGGCAGCTTCGGCAGCACGCTGACGCCGATCTCCATGAACCCGCCTTGCTTCGTGGACTTGGCCGCACCCTTCTCCAGCTGGTCCATCACGTCTTGCAGCTGGTCGCCGAGGAAGATGGAGATGATGGCCGGCGGCGCTTCGTTGGCGCCGAGGCGGTGGTCGTTGTTCGCGCCGGCGACCGAGACGCGCAGCATCTCCGGATACTTGGCCACGGCGCGGATGACGGCGCAGCAGAAGACGAGGAACTGCGCGTTGTCATGCGGCGTGTCGCCGGGATTGAGCAGGTTCTCGCCGGTGTCGGTGGACATCGACCAGTTGTTGTGCTTGCCGGAGCCGTTGATGCCGGCGAACGGCTTCTCGTGCAGCAGGCAGGCCAGGCCGTACTTCGGCGCCGTGGCCCGCATCACCTCCATGACGAGCATTTGATGATCGGTGGCGAGGTTGGAGTCCTCGAAGGTCGGCGCGATCTCGTACTGGCTGGGAGCGACCTCGTTATGGCG